>JAQTSI010000296.1 GCA_028711365.1 Methylococcaceae bacterium | reverse complement strand
GGCGTGATTCTGGGATGCGTTAATACACATTCCTTGAGCATTATGAACTATGCTTTTGGGTCTATTGTGTCATTGTATCGAGTCCATTTCGATTCAGGAGAACGCTCATGGCCCTTATATCTGCTTTCTGGAATTCCAATCAACGCCTGCAAACAGCCGCTGAAAACCATCCGCCGATAAGATTGTTTGATGCTGACAAAACGGCTGTGACACTGCTGCAACAAGCCATGGTCGATACCGGCATCGCTCCCGCGCTCCAAGTCGATGGCATTTTCGGAGCCAAAACCGCGGCGGCCGTGCGTAGCGTCGAGACTCAGTTCAACATGGATCCCGACGAGGGGGTCGCAGGCCGTCAGACGTTGGGAATCCTCGATATCCTGTTACAAAACGGCCAGCTCGGACGCGATCTCGCACAAACCGACACGCCACTGGCCGGACAGAAAATCGCGGCGGCGGTCCTGGCCTTGAACGGACTGAAAACCGCCCTGAAAAATGGCACCACGCCGGCGACTTTGACGGCCGATGGCTTGAGCACTCATTTTCGCCTGACCTTGGCGCCCTCTGCGCCGGGGATCACCCGACAGGTCACCGATGCCGATATCGATGCCATCCTGCTGCGCTACAACCAGCTTCTGGGCCTGTTTGCCGCCTCTGGGATACGCTTTCGCACCGGGGTTCCCGTCAATGGCATCGACACGGCGGCGGAAGCCCCCTTGAATGGACCCATCACGTTTGGCCCGGCTTTCACCAATGTGGACTCCCATTTTGGCGATAGGATCGGCCCCCATTCCAGGGCCGCCATCTTGATGCATGAAGGCGTGCATGTGTTCGATGGACTGTCCGGCAATAGCAACACGCATATCTCCGAATTCGCTCCTGCCTACGCCACCCAACCGGCGGATCTGTCTTTGCACAATCCCAGCTCATTTGCGGGATTTGCCGCCCATATTTACAACAATGGCGATCCTGCTCCCCGCTTTGGCTTGGGCCCCGGGGCTCGAGGTTTGTAATATTCGCACGGGGCTTTCCCCATTGGGGAAAAGCCCCTTTCGACTCTGCAGCCAACGGCGGCACCGGCTGAGTGCGGTAGGAGCCAGGATCGGGTTAAGCGATCAATTTCTGCCAACGCCGTTCGCCGCAATCGGTTAGTATGTCGGCCCAGAAAACTTTTGCTTGCGGGGGAATCCCTTGGAAAACTTCTCGACTTGGGAGCCGATTTTGATCGGCGCAATAGCCCTTTTGATCGTCTTCTGGTTCGGTCGCGGCATCAAACCGGCATTCGAACGTAGCAGAAAAGCCGAGGCCAATTGGCCCGCCGTGCTGACCCCGCTGGCTTTGGTGGTGCTGTTCGTGCTTTTCCTGATACTCGTTTCCTAATAATGTCCATGACCCATCCCGACGAATTCGAATTCCACTATGCCGTGCGCCCCAATAAATCCGAACAGAAACGCGAGGCAGCGGCTCTGGAAGATCTGGCCGAGCGACTCATCGATCTGCCCATCGATCGCCTGAAAGCCTTGACGTTGCCTCAGGAATTGCGGGAGGCGGTAGAACTGGCCCGATCCATCGCGGGCCATCACGGCGCGTTCAAGCGTCAACGCAAGTTCATCGCCAAACTGATGCGCGAGATGGACGTTTCGCCGATCCACGAATGCCTGGACCGGTTGGACAACCGGAGCTCGCTCGCGATCCATCGCTTGCATGTCATCGAGCGCTGGCGCGATCGCCTGCTCAAAGGCGATGACCACGACCTCAACGCGCTGATGGCGGAACACCCGGATGCCGACCGGCAAAAATTGCGTCAACTGATCCGCGACGCCCGCAAGGAACACCAGAATCAGACGCCTCCCCGCTCGGCCCGCCTGTTATTCCTATACCTGCGTGAGTTGATCTCCTCCGAGGAGGACGAATCCGTTGATGGCACTGATGAATACGTGGATCCTTAATACCTCTCTAGCTACCCGTTCACTGGAAAATAACCTGCGCGGCGATTTGCACCGGGTGCGATTCTCCTCCCGTTTCAATTTCTAAACGGAGGAAACGATGCGCCCGACCGAGTGGTTGTGCCAATGCTGGCTAGTTTTAAGGGAAATTACGGGTGATGACGCCTATGAGCGCTATCACGCCCATTGGCGTCGATATCATGCCGGGGATGGCGTCGAGCTTTTGAGCCGGGAGGCTTTTTTCAAACAGGAATTGGAACGGAAATGGAATGGGGCCACGCTGCAGCTAAGAAACCTGGAAGGTCTCATCGACCCTCCATGTTTCCCCCACATCTACAGGTGCTTTTTGATCCGCTCGTAAGCGGTCTTGATTTCCTCACCCAAGTGCTTGGCGCTTCCCATCACGTCTTCGGAAGCATCCGCCGCCTCGCCGCCGATGTCTTCCAACTTGCATAACCAGCGATCCATCTTCTCCTCGGCCTTGTCCCATTCATCCCTGACTTCCATCTTCGCCAGACTCACCTTCACCCGCAATTCATCCCGCTGCAGAACCAAGCCTTCCTTGAGTTTTTCCAGTTCTTCACGAATGTTCATAGCGATCACCCTAGTATAGAAATAAAGACTCAATGGCCGGGAAAGTATAGCGTCGTTTTTCGACTCGCTCCGAACCGGGCAGGAAAGCGGGCCGACTTCATTTAAGCGTCCGGATGCCTTCTGCCGCCCCCATCAGCACCACGTCGGCCGGACGCAGGGCGAAGATGCCTACGGTAACGACGCCGGGAATATTATTGATTTGCCGTTCTAACTCGACGGGATTGAGGATCTCCAGATTGTGGACATCGAGAATCTGGCAACCATTATCGGAGATGAATCCTTCACGCCATTGCGGTTGGCCACCCAGCTTCACCATCTCCCGGGCAACGAAACTACGCGCCATGGGGATCACTTCCACCGGCAAGGGAAACTTACCCAATATCGGGACATACTTGGTTTCATCGGCGATGCAAACGAACTTGCGGCTGGCCCCGGCGATGATTTTCTCCCGCGTCAATGCGCCACCGCCCCCCTTGGTCAATTGAAGATGGGGGTTGACCTCATCCGCACCGTCCACGTAAAGATCCAACTCGCCCGCCTCGTTCAAGTCGATGACGGGAATACCGATCTGCTTCAATCGCGCGGTGCTGGCTTGTGAGCTGGAAACCGCCGCTTCGATGTCGGCCTTGAAATCGGCCAACAGATCGATCAAATGATTCACTGTGGAGCCTGTGCCTATACCGATCACCGAAACATTCTTGATGTATTGCAGTGCGGCTTCTGCGACTTTTCTTTTCAGTTCATCTTGTGTCATTGTTCCACCATACCATTAGGATCGTGGGATAATAACGCGTGTTGCACCAAGCTGTCATGCGTTTTAACGTCCTGCAAGACGGACTATAGCCCCCAATTTATGATGCATAAATATATCGAACGTATCCTGCGCGCCCGAGTTTATGACGTGGCAGTGGAAACGCCCCTGGATTTCGCCGCCAATTTGTCCAAGCGTCTGGATAACCCGGTCTTTATCAAGCGCGAGGATTTGCAGCCGGTATTTTCCTTCAAGCTGCGCGGAGCCTACAACAAGATCGCCTCACTGAGTGAGGTCGAGAAAAAATGCGGCGTCATCGCCGCTTCCGCCGGCAACCATGCCCAGGGCGTGGCCCTGTCCGCCAGGAAACTCGGCATCCGCGCCCTCATCGTCATGCCCTGCACCACGCCTGCCATCAAAGTGCAGGCGGTGCAAAACCTGGGAGGAGAAATCGTGCTGCACGGCGACTCCTATGACGAGGCCTGCGAGCATGCTTTGGGTCTGGCCGAGGAGCAAAAACTGACCTTCGTCCACCCCTACGACGATCCCGAGGTCATCGCCGGACAAGGCACCATCGCCATGGAAATCCTGCGCCAATACAGGGGGGACATCCACGCCATCTTCGTGCCCGTGGGGGGTGGAGGCTTGATCGCCGGCGTGGCGGCTTATGTGAAATTCGTTCGCCCCGAGGTGAAGGTCATCGGCGTGGAGCCGGAAGATTCCGACTGCCTGAACAAGGCCTTGAAAGCTCAGCGCCGGGTGATACTGAAGCAGGTGGGGTTGTTCGCCGATGGCGTGGCGGTCAAACAGATCGGCAAGGAAACTTTCCATGTCGCCCATCAGTGGGTGGACGAAGTGGTGACGGTGAGCACCGACGAGATCTGTGCCGCCATCAAGGACATCTTCGACGACACCCGTTCCATCGCCGAACCCGCAGGCGCCTTAGGGATAGCCGGAGCGAAAAAATACGTGGAAGAAAGGAAATTGAGCGGGCAATGCCTGATCGCCATCGAGAGTGGCGCCAACATCAATTTCGACCGGCTACGCCATGTGGCCGAACGCGCCCAGGTGGGCGAACGGAAAGAACTCCTGCTGGCGGTGACCATTCCCGAACGCCCCGGCAGCTTCCTGGAATTCTGTCGCTGCCTAGGGCGGCGCAGCATCACCGAATTCAATTACCGCTGCTTCGACCCGCAAGCCGCCCAGGTCTTCGTCGGTGCGCAAATCAGCAACGGCCGACAGGACGGCGCCATATTGATCAAGGAATTGCGTGAACAGGGCTTCACCGTCATCGACATGAGCGGCAACGAGCTGGCGGTGGAGCATATCCGTTATATGGTGGGCGGCCACCCACCCAAATTATTGGACGAATCCGTATATAGCTTCGAGTTCCCCGAACGCCCCGGGGCGTTGTTGAAATTCCTCACCCTCATGGGGGGGCGCTGGAACATCAGCCTGTTTCATTATCGCAACCACGGCGCCGCTTTTGGACGGGTATTGATGGGAATTCAAATACCCAAAAACGAACGCAAGGAATTCCGGGCTTTTCTCGATACATTGGGATTCATTTACCGGGAAGAAACCGACAACCCGGCCTATCGCCTGTTCGCCGGCGGCGTCAAGCCGAGTCACTGAGACAAGCCTTAATCAAGCCAGCAGTTTTTCGATCACCCCCCCCAAACGAGCGGCTTGGGCGGGAGTTTTGAGACGGTTGGCGACGACGATGGCTTTCAGTTCCTGGAGGGCGATTTCGAAATCGTCATTGACCACCAGGTAATCATATTCGCCGTAATGGGACATCTCAGAGATGGCATCGCGCATCCTGCGAGCGATGGTTTCGGCATCATCCTGGCCGCGCCCATGCAGGCGTTGCGACAGGGTTTCCCGGGAAGGCGGCAGGATGAATATGCTCTGGCTTTGAGGCATCAGTGCCTTGATTTGCCGGGCACCCTGCCAGTCGATTTCCAGTAGCACATCCTTGCCGACTGCCAGGGCCGTTTCTACCGTCGAGCGCGCGGTGCCATAATAATTGTCAAATACCTTGGCATATTCCAGGAAAGCCCCGGCGGAAACCATGGTTTCAAACTCCGCTCGCCCCACAAAAAAATAATTCTCGCCATGTCGCTCACCTGGGCGCTGCATGCGGGTCGTATGGGACACCGAAACCGTGAAGCCTTGAAGACGGGACCTCAACTCCCCGACCAGACTGGTTTTACCTGCTCCGGAAGGGGCCGAAACGACGAATAACACACCCTGACTCATCAATCTGCCTCCATCTACGCGATTGTACAGGCTTGGCCTTTTTTACACTGACGGAACTGAAAAAACCCCGCGCCCTTGAGGGGACGCGGGGTTTTGGGAATTAAGAGCCTGGCAGTTCCCTACTTTCGCATGGGGGTCCACACTATCATCGGCGCTAAGCGGTTTCACTTCCGAGGTCGGGATGGGATCGGGTGGTTCCCGCTCGCTCTGGCCAC
>JAQTSI010000028.1 GCA_028711365.1 Methylococcaceae bacterium | reverse complement strand
GGCCCGTTGACCCTGGCGGCGCGCATGGGTGCGATCTGTTATCTGGATGAGATCGTCGAAGCGCGCAAGGACACCACCGTGGTGATCCATCCGTTGACCGACTACCGCCGCACCCTGCCGTTGGACAAGAAAGGGGAACTGGTCTTGGCGCATCCGGACTTTCAACTGGTGATTTCCTTCAACCCCGGCTACCAGAGCCTGATGAAAGACTTGAAACAGTCCACCAAACAGCGCTTCGCGGCCCTGGAATTCGACTATGCCGACGCCGAAACCGAGGCCGGCATCGTCATCCGGGAAACCGGCGTCTCCAGCGAAATCGCATCCAAGCTGGTGCGTATCGCCCACCGCGCCCGCAATCTGAAAGGCCATGGTCTGGAGGAAGGCATCTCGACCCGCTTGCTGGTCTATGCCGCCACCCTCATCCGAGGCGGCATCGAGGCCCGCGCAGCCAGCCGCATGGCCCTGTCCCGGCCGATCACCGATGATCCGGATATCCGGGATACCTTGGACACCGCCATCGACATGTTCTTCGATGCTTGAGTAAAAAGATTCACCCTTCTGAAACCAAGCGGTGACGATCATGTCCACTATCGCCAATCTCGAGATTTACCGTGCCCGATTCCACTGCCATCACCCGCGGGTGGACGAGATATTCGAAACCTGCCTGACCGAGGCCCAATCCATCCTCTCCGAGGCCGGCGTGGAAGCCTGGCTGGATGGGGCGTCCCTGGCGGGCAACCTGGGTCGGGGCACGGAGCTGGGGCTGATTTTCCTGGAGGAAATCCCCGCCGTGGTCGCCGTCAGCGATGAAAGCCTCATTCCCGAGATTTCCCGCCTGACGGTGTTTCTCTCCCGCAACGGCGCTCCCAAGGCCATCGCCCCGTTCCTCAACCTGTTGCCGGCTTGCGCCCGTCGCTTGGGTTCCGCCGAACTGCTGAGCGAATACCTGGCGCTGATTCGCCGGTTTTGCCGGCAATCCCCCGAAGCCCTACCCACCCTGCTGAATCAGGCCGAATATCTGCTGGGCCAACTCAGCCTCGGCGGTTTGAAAAACTGGATCGACTATGGCCTGCGCGCCTACCGAGACCAGGCTCACCGCATGGGCGATTACTTCGGCCTGCAAACCGCCGACAGCCTCGCCGCCCTGCAAAGGGAGCGCCATGGCACCTTGTTCGCCGATCACGAACGCCGCCTCGATCTTTATCTGAAAGCTTTTTGGGAGGTCGAGGAACTGTTCCATCCCTATTCGCTGGCGTTCGACCTGACCCGAAGGCCCTTGCCTTTTCTGGACCAGCACGGCCTGCATGTCCCCGATGTGTACGACGATATGAATGGCGTGCGCGGCATCGACCGCTATCGCGCCCTCATCAGCCACATGATCGGGCACCGGCTTCATACCCGGCCATTCATCGCCGATAACTTCAACCGCTATCAGCAGCTCTTCATCGAGGTTTTCGAGGACAGCCGGGTCGAATGCCTGTTGATGCGGCAATTTCCCGGCCTGCGCCGCGTGTGGATGGCTTTGCACCCTATCCCGAAGGAAGGCGATTGCCCGGCGGATCACTCGCCCATCCGCCATCTCGCCGCCCAACTGTCCCGCGCCCTGCTCGACCCGGATCATCCCTATACCGACCCTCGCCTGCTGGACATCGTGGCGCAGTTCCACGCGCGGATCGAACACGATCCTTACGACACGACGCTGGCCACCGACCTGGGAGTGAGCTACCTGGTGAAGGTGCACGATGCGACATTTCGCTACCCCAAGGTTTTCTTCACCGACACCGAGATCGGCTACCGGGACGACAATCGCTATCTATGGATTTTCCTGGAAGACACCGACGAAGAGGACGACTTCCATTCCGATCACGCGGCCGCCAACCCGCTGAACGACGAACAGCACCGGCAGAACCTGCTGGCTCGCCACCATCATGAATGGGATTACCAGGCCCAGCATTTCCGCCCGGATTGGGCCACGGTCTACGAATCGCAGGCCCCAAGCGGTCAGGCTGCGGTCATTGATGAACTACTGGCGAAGAATCCATTGCTGGCGAAAAGGCTCAAGCGCATCGTGGACCTGTTGAAGCCCCAACAGTCCGTGCGTATCCGCTACCAGGAAAACGGCAGCGAATTGGATCTGGACGTGGCCATCCGCGCCAGGGTGGATTATCAATCCGGCACCACCCCCGACCCGCGGATTTATTTCAGCCACCGCCCTGATGGCCGCGACATTTCGGTGATGCTGCTGCTCGATCTATCCGAGTCCATCAAGGAAACCCCCAAAGGCTACGATGGCAGCATCCTGCAACTGTCGCAGGAAGCCGTGTCCCTGCTGGCCTGGGCCGTGGACGCCTTAGGCGACCCTTTCGCCATCGCCGGCTTCTCCTCCAACACCCGGCACGAGGTGCATTATCAGCATTTCAAGGGCTTCGCTGAACCCTGGGGAGAGGAAGTCAAATCCCGCCTGGCCGGCATGCAAGGCGGTCTCTCCACCCGCATGGGCGCGGCCATCCGCCATGCCGGGCATTACCTGGCGAAACGGAATTCGGAAAAGAAACTGCTGCTGGTTCTGACCGATGGGGAACCTTCCGACATCGACGTGGAAGATCCGGCTTACCTGTTGGCGGATACCCGAAAAGCGGTGGAAGAAATGGCCGGCGTGGGTATCCACACCTATTGCATCAGCCTGGACCCCTATGCCGACGACTATGTAGCCGAAACCTTCGGCGCCAACCATTACACCATCATCGACCGCATCGATCGCTTGCCGGAGCGCTTGCCGCAGTTGTTCATGGCGTTGACGAAGTAACATGGCGATTTTCCTTCCGCAATGAAACTCCGGACATGAGCTTTCGAAGCCATCGACTAAGGGAGTAGAATCCTGCTTCCCCCATTAACAGCGGAGAAACCCCAATGCAAGTCGGTCATTTATTTCCCATCGAAAAACTCGCCAACCCGCAAGGGAATCTGTCTTTGGATGACAGCGCCTACACGGTAATATACTTTTATCCCAGGGACGATACCCCCGGGTGCACGATCGAGGCCAACGAGTTTCAAAAACTCAAACCCACTTATGACCAACGCCGCATCCGCATCGTGGGGGTGAGCGTGGACGGGGCGCAATCCCACGCCGCTTTTTGCGACAAGTTTTCGCTGGCTTTCGAGCTTGCCACCGATGAGGGAGGCGCTTTGGGGCAAACGCTCGACATCATGAAAGGCGCGGTCCACCGGCGCGTCACCTTCGTGCTCGACGCCCAGGGCAAAGTCGTATTGGTTTATCCCGAAGTCAAACCCGCCGAACATGCCCAGCAAATCCTGGACGATATCGCCAAACTGTAGAAGGCGCGCAGCATGACCCTCCGGGTTGAAAGGATACGAAATCATCCTGCAAGCTTGCAAAACGATTTGGCAAGGATGCGAAATCATCCTGCGAGCTTGCAAAACCCTTTGGCAAACCTGCAATATCATTGTGCAAGCCTGCAGAACCCTTTGGCAAACCTGCCAAATCATTCTGCAAGCCTGCCAAACCGTTTGGCAAACCTGCAAAGTCATTGTGCAAGCCTGCAGAACCGTTGGGGAAACCTGCCAAATCATTCTGCAAGCATGCCAAATCATTCGGCAGGCCGGCAAAATCATCTTGTAAACCTGCCAAACCCTTGGGGAATGCCGGTGTAGAAGTTAAGAGCGTGTTTTAAAAGCGTCACGAGCAGCCCGAGCGCAAGGAGTCCAGAGCGCAGGGGCCGGAGTGTACATGACGCACATGAGGATTCCGGACACCGTGCAACGCCACAATCGGGCTGCGCAGTAGCTTTTAAAACACGCTCTCAGTTTCGGGTGGTAAAAATGGAACCGTGGACTTTGAGGATTTCGATATGTCTGTAATAATATTTCGAAACCTGATTTCCAAGCCTTTTCGCCGAACCTTAAGCCTGACGAGAGCCGATACTGGCCGTCGGGAGGCAGGGCCCCTGCAGTGATGGAGAAAAACCCATGTCCCAATCGAATGTCGATGAATCCGGCCCCCTGGCATTTTTCAAGGCCCAACATCAGGCTTTTGCCGAAACTCTCGCCAGCAGGCGCGGCCGCGAAGACCTGCTCGATGGCCTGTTGTCGCAGGCGTTCAGCAGTTTCGAAGGGAATGTCGAGATTCAAGCCGAAGGCATGCCCCCCTTGGCCTGCCACAAGGGATGCGCCACCTGTTGCACGCTGCGGGTGATCGCGACGGCGCCGGAGATATTATTGATCGAGCGCTTCATTCGTGCGACGGTCAGCGACCAGCATCGCCTCCAGATCGACCTGGAACGGCGCGTGGCCGATGCGAATGGATCGACCTTAGGCCTGGACGAGCCACAACGGGTAGCGCTGAGGCGCTGGTGTCCCTTCATCATCAATGGCGTCTGTGTCATTTATTCCGTGCGCCCCTTGGCCTGCCGGGGACATACCTCCTACGACAAGTACGCTTGCGTGGAGGCGGCGGCCGGCCGCGCCGAAAGCGTGCCTTTCTCGGTTCCCCACATGACCGTCCGCAGCCTGGTTCAAAACGCCCTGCAGTCGGCGCTTCGCGACGCCGGTTATGCCTGGGGCACTTACGAACTCAACCAGGCCACGCACCAGGCTTTATCCGATGGTAACGAATACCGGGCATGGATGAGAGGGGATGAGGTGTTCGCCGATGCCCAGGTGAGCGACGTCAGCGTGGAGGAGATGGCGAACCTGTTCGACCGCATCCATCATTCGGCTTAGGCTGCCGCGCTCGCCCGGCGGGGTTCAAGCCGGCTGGCGAGTCTTGGCGCGCAACCGATTCAGGCATTCCAGACTGGCCGCCAGATCCAGGGCGGTGAAATCGTCCTGATTCTGCAGCGCGGTGTCGGCACCGGCGGATAGAAGCCGCGCAACCACCCCGGCTTTGCCGCTGGAGGCGGCGTACATGAGGCAGGTGGAACCGCTGGGGTTCTGGTGGTCGAGGGCGATCCCGGCTTCGATCAGACGGTCGATGATAGGCAACACCTCGCTGAAGCAGGCCAGCCAAAGGGCGTTATTGCCGTCGGCATTGACCGGGGCCAAGTCTGCGCCGGCCTGGAGCAAGGCCTCCACCATGGCGGTATCGCCCAACTGGCAAGCGCGCATGAGCGGGGTCGTCTGCCTGTCGATGGCGCCATCGATGCCATCGGATGGAAAGCCCTGGGCGATGAGCCAACTGCGCAATGCCGGGTTTAGCTCAGCTTTCATCGGGTACCGCCATCCAACTGTAGCCGCCCTGATCCCAAAGCTGGGCCAGCATTTGATCCGCATCGTAATGGGGATATTGGGTTTGGATAGACTCGTATTCCTGCAAAAAGGTGACGATATCGTCCCCTTGCAGATGAGCCGAACTGTTATCCTCCTTGGAACGAAGCACATAAGAATTTCCGTTTTCGAAGGATGACAGCGCAAACTGCACCCCTTCGGCAATGATAACGGCGGGTTCGATGGCGGACATGAAAGCCCTCTTTAATAAAAGGAAACTGCTTGATTCGTTTCAACCCGGGCAAGGCTCGGGCTCCACGGCGGACAACAGCGCGGTGCGCCAGGCCTCATAGCCGCCGACCAGGTCATAAACCTCCTTGAAGCCGAAATCGGTGAATATCTGGGCGCCAGTCTGGCTGGCGTTGCCGTGATAGCAATAGATCAATACCGGTTTATCCTTGGGTGTCTTCAGGATCACCTCTTCCAGATTGGCGTTGGAGAGAAACAGCGCCCCTTCGATGTGCTCCTGGCTGAAGGATGCCTGATCGCGCATGTCGAATATCGCAAGACCTTCGCGCTTCAGCAGTTTCCGGGTTTGGTTGACGGTCATCCGCCGCCAACGGTGGGGTGTACTCATGTCATTGTCTCCAGCATTGGGTTGTCACTGTTGTTGTGGATAAGCCGGCAGGGTGAGGATGCGCGAATCGGTCAAGGGAACGCCCACGGTGAAGTGGTAGAGGGATTGGAAGGCATTGCCGGAAAGCCCGAGCAGTTCATGAAAGACATCGTCGAAATAACAGCCGATGCCGGTTCCGCGCAGACCCGCGGCTTCCGCTTCCAGATACAGCACCTGGCCCAATAATCCGGCCTCCCAGTACCGTTGCCGATAACGCCATGGCGCGGTGGTCAAGGTATCCTCGAATTCCGCCAGCATCCCCAGCGCGAATAGGCCGTCCGCGGCGATTGCTTGATGACAACTGATGGTTCTGGCCAGTTGGCCACAGCCGGCTGCGGCCAACTGGAACAGGGGCAGATGATCGGGGCAGTCCTGCGGTTTGCTCCAGTTGAAAGTACCGCGCAGAAGCTCACGCAACCGCTCCTTCGCATTCGCGCTGCGCGGCAGGATGTAGAGCCCCGGCGCGAGCCCATCCACCCGATGCACGAAAAAGACCGGATGCAATCGGGGTGAAAAGCGCCAGACATCCCAGGGCGGGACGGGACGCGGCAGCAGGGCGTCCAGCAAATGAAAGAAATCCTGCCGGTTTAACTGGCTGCGTCCATCGAAACGCTGGGCGCTGCGCCGCTGGCGGATGATGGCGGATGCCTGCAGACTCGAAGGCCGCACTCGGGGCGGATAGTCCTCGATCATGACGGGTTCGCCTTTCTCGCCCGGCGTCCGGGTCGCCGCCGCGACCTCATCGATCACCGGCCAATGGTACATGGGATGGGGGTCGAGCCGATTGGCCTTCCCTCTCCAGATCGCGCTTTGCGGGTCGAAATCCGGCGTTTCGCCGACTTGGGTGGCCAAAGGGTCGGTGATCACCTCGAGTAAAAGCTCGGCCTCCTCGTGCTCGCCGGCGGAAAAATCCTCGCTGCGGTCGAGTCCCAGCCAGCTTTGGAGTTGGCGGAAGCTGACGCCTTCCAGCAGATGCAGGCGCCAGCCCAAGGCGGCGGCGGCATAGCGTAGCGCGCCTAGCGCATGGCCGGTATCGAGTTGGCAATAGCGAAATGCCCGTTCCCCGTATTTCCAGGCTTCGCGCCAGTGCACCGAACTCAAGCCGATGAACAGACGGGGCCGGGTTTCAAGCTCACTGCGGCAACGCTGCTCCAGGACATGGTCGCAACTCAGATAGTGGTAAACTCCGTCCTGAAGCCCCGCAATCGCCTGACTGATGAGATAGCCCTCGGTCGGGTGCAAATTGCCGCTGGACGGGTTGCAGCGCAGCGCCCAGCGGTCGGGCCCATATTCTTTCCAGGCCGAAAGCCCCAGCGACAATTCGAACAGCAGTCCGATCGATTCCAGCCCCAAGGCTTGCGGCGCGACCCGCCCCGGTTCATGCAGGGCGCCATAGGAGCTCGCCAACCGGTCCGCGGCCAGGGGAAGAGTGACTCTGGGGGCGCCGGCAAAGCGTCGGAAAGGATCGGGCTGGCTGCTCCAGTCCAGGGTATCCGGCCCTGCGGCATAGCGTTCCAGGCGATGCTTGGTGCGTTCGTGATAGGCCAATGTCCGCGCGAGATCGCTCGCCGGAGTATTGTCTATGGCGAGTCCTTCGCTGCGGTGCTCGATCCGCTGTACTCTCTGGCTATCCATCGATCCGCTTTCTCCTCAAGGTTCGGGGCAGTGCTGCGAGCGCTGGCAACGCTCGTAGTCATGGTCAGGAGTCAGGTCCAGGGGGGACGAGGCAATCCAGTCATGGATGCGCTCTCCATCGAAACCGGCTTCCCGCCGTTCGCCCACTTGCAGCAAGGGCCGGCGGATCAGCAAGGGATCTTCGAGCATCAACGCGAGGGCTGCGCTTTCATCCAAGGTTTCCGGCACGATTTCACCGGATTTGACCCGCGGGGCCGCCCGATTGAACCATTCGGACACCGGGCGCGGGCCGAAGAATGCGCGCAATTCCCCGGCCTCCCAGCGGGTTTCCAACAGATTGTGCACGATCAGCTCATGACCCGCCTCCAGCAGCAAGCGTTTCTGCCGCGCGTTGTTGGCGCAGCCGGGCTTTTCGTAAAACAGGATCATGGCCACGGAGTCAGGTTCCCATTAATTGGAGGCCGGCTGCGGCCCGTTCAGCCAGGCCTGCTGCGGGCTGTAATCACCCGGAGCGATGATTTCCATCTGACCGGTCGCCTCGCATTTCAGGCAGCGTCCGGTGACGGAAAATCCCTGGTCGGAGCACAGATCATCCCGCGATTGCCTGCAGCCAATGCCGCCGCATTGCTTGCACTTATACAGGGTTCCCCGGCAGGGCTCGCCGCCGCCCTTACGCGCACCGGTACACAACGTCAAATTTGCTTTCAGATCATCGTATCGCATGGACTTGTTTCCTTAGTTCGAACGGGGTTCATGGTTGCGATCGGCACCCGGCGGGATCCGCCGGGTGCAAACCACCCTTAGTTGACGAAATTGGGCGTGACGCCGTCGGTATCGATCAGCACCTCGCCATTTTCGATCTTCAAGGGATACTCGGCGAGGGTGCAGGGTTTGCCCTTGATGCACGCCCCCGTCTCGCCCTGAAATGCCCAATCATGGTGCGAACAGGTCAGGATCTTGCCATCGAAGCGGGCATCGGCCAGCGGCTCGTGATCATGGGGACACATCCCCTGAAAAGCTCGGGGCTGCTCATCGAACGGCCACACCACCAGCATCAGGGTGCGATTGACCGCCACCACTTCATACTTGCCTTCCTTAAGCTCATTCTCGTCACAGGCTTTCGCAAACATCGTCACACCTCAATGGGAAATGGAAGGAGGCGATAGCCGCCGGTTTCTTCACATGCCATGCCGCGAGACCGGGGCGGCATGCGACAGGCCGATTCTTTACACCGGACGATTTTCCGGGATCTTGATCGGGCCCATGATCTTCAGGCCCTCCTCAAAACTGATTTCCGGAAACTTATCGGTGAAGCCGGCTGCCGCCTCGGCGACCGCCATCAGCTTCGCGGCGGTATCGAGTTTTTTCAGGTCGTTGCGCTCGATATTGAACAGATCCAACACTTCGTTATAGACGGTCGCCTCTTCCAAGGGCAGAACCCAGAATGTCGCACCGCCATAGGCGATCTGATAGCGCTTGGAAATATCCAGATTGCCGGCGAAGAAGAAATATTTGCCGGTCGGCGACAGCTTGTCTCCCAACACTTCGCACAGCAACTTCATATGTTCCAGCGACAGGGCGACACCCGCCAGGAAGGGAATGGTCGTCTCGCCGGCCTTGACCACGGTCATGACCTGATCGAATTTGATCTCCGGCGGGCGCGCTTCATCGCTCAGTTGCTGGGCAAATTTCAAGGCGATCATGCCGCGGAACCCGAAATATCCGGCTTTGGCAGTAGCGCCCTTGAATACCGGGCTCAATAGCCGTTTTTCGGCTTCCAGGCTGGCAAGCGGTGTCTCGTTGATGGTGGTCATAGTGCTCCTTAGGTTGATTGATGGCGAAAAAATCGGCGATTGGGTTGTACTGCCACGGCTCGATGCCGGTTTGGCCTTGCCCGGCATGCCGGTACCGGGGCGGTTCGTTACAGGGTCACCACCGGGATGCTCAGTTTGAGCCTTCGGCCCAGCATTGCATCCACCTTGCGGCGCGCATTCTCGATGGTCAGCGGTTTGGCCAGCACCGAGTTGGCGCCATTCTTCAAGCAGTCCAGGGCGAACGGGTCGGTAGCGGAATCGGCGACCAGGATGATCTTGAGATCGGAAATCCGGGCGCGGATCTCGTTCAGGACCGCGATACCTTTCTCCTGCACGATGCCGATTCCCAGCAGCAACACCGCCGGCGGCCAGTCCTTGGCTTTGGCATAGGCCGCATCGAGGCTGGACAATTCATGGGTCTCGATCTCGTCGTGCAGCATGAATTGCAGCGCTGCGCTGGTGATCTCGTCGCTGTCCACGACAAACACGCGTCTATCGTCCACGGCTTTTTCACTGTCAACGCCGATCTGCATGGGAACCTCCTCAAGATGCTAGGGAATGGAAATGTACTCAGGGCATTGACCCCTACACACTTCGTAAAGCAAAACACATACCACTGCCAATTGGCGGCAAGTCCTTACTGCCCCACGTCGATATATATCAAAGGTGTGTAACCCAAGCCGGAAGGCTCTTGGGGGCCGGGGAAAGCTTGTATTGTTCCTTACAAACAGTATGGGTTTGTCTTGTTAGCAACATCTCATGAATGCGCCTCGGAGCTTTGAACGTCGAACATATCCTTATATTTATCAATTGGTTGAATTTATTGATTTGAATGGCACGACGGTTGCTTGAAGTAGTTGCGTGCAGTATTCGACTATTCCAGATGCAGTGATGACAAGAATAAAAAAAAGAAAGAGCTCGCCAATTCACGGTCTAGGTCGGCAGGTATTTCCGGCGGAATATTGCGGGCCATCGAACTCTATCGATCATCTTAAATAACTGGAGAATGACCATGTCTGATTTGAGACAAATCGCCTTCTACGGCAAGGGTGGGATCGGCAAGTCCACCACCTCCCAAAACACCTTGGCGGCTTTGGCCGAAATGGGTCAGAAGATCCTCATCGTCGGTTGCGATCCGAAAGCCGACTCCACCCGTCTGATCCTGCACTCGAAAGCTCAAGACACCATCCTGTCTCTGGCCGCCGACGCCGGCAGCGTCGAGGATCTGGAACTGGAAGATGTGATGAAGGTCGGCTACCGCGACATCCGTTGCGTGGAATCCGGCGGTCCGGAACCGGGTGTCGGCTGCGCCGGCCGCGGCGTCATCACCTCCATCAACTTCCTGGAAGAAGAAGGCGCTTATGACGGCGTCGATTATGTCTCCTACGACGTGCTCGGCGACGTGGTGTGCGGCGGCTTCGCCATGCCCATTCGCGAGAACAAGGCGCAGGAAATCTACATCGTCATGTCCGGCGAGATGATGGCCATGTATGCGGCCAACAACATCTCCAAGGGCATCTTGAAATACGCCAACTCCGGTGGCGTGCGCCTGGGCGGATTGGTCTGCAACGAACGCCAGACCGACAAGGAACTGGAACTGGCCGAATCGCTGGCGCAGAAGCTCGGCACCACCCTGATCCACTTCGTGCCGCGCGACAACATCGTGCAGCACGCGGAACTGCGCCGCATGACGGTGCTGGAGTTCGCTCCGGAGTCCAAGCAGGCCGAGGAGTACCGTCAGTTGGCCAAGTAGGTCCACGCCAACAAGGGTAACGGCACCATCCCGACCCCGATCACCATGGACGAGCTGGAAGACTTGCTGATGCAGCACGGCATCATGAAGCAGGTCGACGAGTCACAGATCGGCAAGACGGCAGCCGAACTCGCGGCGGCGTAAGTGGAACGGGGGGGCGGGGCGCGGCAGGTCCCACCCGGGTTTGTCCTCGCCCCGTTCCCCCGGTTTTCGGACGTCAATCATCAAGCAACTGAATTTAGGAGAGTCAAAATGAGCCTCACAGTTGAACAAACCAAACAGAGAAATAAGGATCTCATCAAGGAGGTCCTCGAGGTCTATCCCGACAAGACCGCCAAGAGACGCGCCAAACATCTTGGCACCTTTGAAGAGGGCAAATCCGACTGCGGGGTCAAATCCAACGTCAAATCCGTTCCCGGCGTCATGACCATCCGCGGCTGCGCTTACGCAGGCTCCAAGGGCGTGGTCTGGGGCCCCATCAAGGACATGATCCACATCAGCCACGGACCGGTCGGTTGCGGCCAGTACTCCTGGGCTTCGCGCCGCAATTACTACATCGGCACCACCGGTATCGATACCTTCGTCACCATGCAGTTCACCTCCGATTTCCAGGAGAAGGACATCGTCTTCGGTGGCGACAAGAAACTGGAAAAGATCATCGACGAGATCGAGGAACTGTTCCCTCTCAACCACGGCATCACGGTTCAATCCGAATGCCCGATCGGACTGATCGGCGACGACATCGAAGCCGTCTCCAAGAAGAAGTCGAAACAATACGAAGGCAAGACCATCGTTCCGGTGCGTTGCGAAGGTTTCCGCGGCGTGTCCCAGTCCTTAGGGCATCACATCGCCAACGACGCGGTCCGTGACTGGATCTTCGACAAGGCCGGCGACAAGCACCCCGAGTTCCAGACCACTCCCTATGACGTGGCCATCATCGGTGACTACAACATCGGCGGCGACGCCTGGTCTTCCCGCATCCTGCTGGAGGAAATGGGCCTGCGCGTGATCGCCCAGTGGTCCGGCGACGGCTCCCTGGCCGAGCTGGAGAACACTCCGAAAGCCAAGCTGAACGTGCTGCACTGCTACCGCTCCATGAACTACATCTCCCGTCATCTGGAAGAAAAATACGGGGTGCCATGGGTCGAGTACAACTTCTTCGGCCCCACCAAGATCGCCGAATCCCTGCGCACCATCGCCGGCTTCTTCGACGACAAGATCAAGGAAGGCGCCGAGCGCGTCATCGCCAAATATCAGCCTTTGATGCAGGCGGTGATCGACAAGTACCGCCCGCGCCTGGAAGGCAAGAAAGTCATGCTGTATGTCGGCGGCTTGCGTCCGCGCCATGTGATCGGCGCTTACGAGGATCTAGGGATGGAAATCGTCGGCACCGGCTATGAATTCGGCCACAACGACGACTACCAGCGTACCACCCACTATGTCAAGGACGGGACCCTGATCTATGACGACGTGACCGGTTTCGAATTCGAGAAATTCGTCGAGTCCGTCCAGCCGGATCTGGTGGGCTCGGGCATCAAGGAAAAATACGTCTTCCAGAAGATGGGCGTACCGTTCCGGCAGATGCACTCCTGGGACTACTCGGGCCCCTATCACGGTTATGACGGCTTCGCCATCTTCGCCCGCGATATGGACATGGCCATCAACAATCCGGTCTGGGGCTTGACCAAGACACCCTGGAAGGCTGCGGCCTGATCCAGGAACAGGGTAAGTAGGGTGCGCCGCGCCGCACCATGTAACTCGTAAGACGGTGCGCATCGTGCGCACCCTACCACCGCTTTAGGAGCACTAACATGACCCAGAATGCAGAAAACGTACTCGACCATTTCAACCTGTTCCGCGAACCGGAATACGTAGGATTGTTCGAGAACAAGAGAAAAGAATTTGAATTCATGCCGCCGGACGACCAGGTCGCGGAAATCCGCGAATGGGCCAAGACCGAGGAATACAAGGAAAAGAACTTCGCCCGTGAAGCCCTGGTGGTCAATCCCGCCAAGGCTTGCCAGCCACTGGGCGCCGTCTTCGCCGCCGTCGGTTTCGAAAGCACCCTGCCCTTCGTGCACGGATCGCAAGGCTGCGTGGCCTACTACCGCTCGCACTTCAGCCGTCACTTCAAGGAGCCGACCTCCTGTGTGTCGTCGTCCATGACCGAGGATGCAGCGGTGTTCGGCGGGCTGAACAACATGATCGACGGGCTGGCCAACACCTACAACATGTACAAGCCGAAGATGATCGCGGTTTCCACCACCTGTATGGCGGAAGTGATCGGTGACGACCTGAATGCGTTCATCAAGACGTCCAAGGAAAAAGGCAGCATTCCGGCGGAATACGACGTGCCTTTTGCCCACACCCCGGCTTTCGTCGGCAGCCACATCACCGGCTACGACAATGTCATCAAGGGCATCCTGCAACATTTCTGGGACGGCAAGGCCGGCACCGTGCCCGCCCTGGAACGCGTACCCAACGAGTCGATCAATTTTATCGGCGGCTTCGACGGCTATACGGTCGGCAACCTGCGCGAAATCAAGCGCATCTTCGGCCTGTTCGGCATCGACTATACCCTGATCGGTGATAACAGCGACGTGTTCGACACCCCGACCGACGGCACCTTCCGCATGTATGACGGCGGCACCACGCTCGAAGACACTGCCAACGCCCTGCACGCCAAGGCCACCCTCTCCATGCAGGAATACTGCACCGAGAAGACCCTGCCGTTCATCGCCGAACACGGCCAGGAGGTCGTCGCCCTCAACCACCCGATCGGCGTGGCCGGCACCGACAAGTTGCTGATGGAAATCTCCCGCCTGACCGGCAAGCCGATCCCGGCGGAACTGGAAAAGGAGCGCGGTCGTCTGGTGGACGCCATCGCCGACTCCACCGCCCATATCCATGGCCAGAAGTTTGCCATCTACGGCGATCCCGATCTGTGCTATGGCCTGGCGGCATTCCTGCTGGAACTGGGCGCCGAGCCCACCCATGTGCTGGCCACCAACGGCGGCAAGAACTGGGCTGCGAAAATGCAGGAACTGTTCGATGCCTCGCCGTTCGGCAAGAACTGCAAGGTCTACGCCGGCAAGGATCTGTGGCACATGCGCTCGTTGTTGTTCACCGATCCGGTCGATTTCCTCATCGGCAACACTTACGGCAAATACCTTGAACGTGACACCGGCACCCCGTTGATTCGCATCGGCTTCCCGATCTTCGACCGTCACCACAAGCACCGTTACCCGGTGTGGGGTTACCAGGGCGGCCTGAATGTGTTGGTCTGGATCCTCGACCGGATCTTCGAAGCGATCGATGCTAACAGCAACATCCCGGCCAAAACCGACTACAGCTTCGATATCATCCGCTGATCACTGGCCTTCTGCCGCCGCCCATCATGCCATGAGGCGTGGTGGGCGGCGGATAAAGCAATACTTAGGATAAAAAATGGCAAACGTCACATTTTCCAGTCCACTGCTCACCAAGGATGTCACCGTCTACGCGGTCGCCGGCGATACTCATACCCTGCTCAAGATCGCGCAGAAGAACAAGATTCCCATCCCGTTCGAATGCGAGGATGGAGACTGCGGCTCCTGCGTGATCGAAGTGAGCGAGCTCTCCAACAAGCCCTTCATGGCACAGGATTTGACCGAGAAGGAAAGAGCCACCCTCTTGGCGGCCGGAAAGCTCAGCAAGGAGCAGATCCAAGAGGCCGAAGTCAACGACAGGCCGCCGCCTTATCGCTTGGCCTGCCAGTACATCGTCCGTCACGAGGACGTACTGGTCAAATTCAGCGGTGAACCCGGCGTCGTGTAACGGGCATCATCATCTACCGGCAGTCTAGTAGCGGAGTCGAGCCATGAGCAGCTTATCGAGCAAGATCCAGGATGTTTTCAACGAACCCGGTTGCGGCAAAAATCAGGGCAAGTCGGAAAAGGAGCGCAAGAAAGGCTGCACCAAGCAGCTCCAACCCGGCGGGGCTGCCGGTGGCTGTGCCTTCGATGGCGCCAAGATCGCGCTGCAACCCATCACCGATGTGGCCCATCTGGTGCATGGCCCCATCGCTTGCGAAGGCAATTCCTGGGACAACCGCGGCTCGAAATCCTCCGGCTCGAACCTTTGGCGCACCGGTTTCACCACCGATATCAACGAAATGGATGTGGTTTACGGCGGAGAGAAACACCTCTACAAGTCGATCAAGGAAATCATCGACAAGTACGACCCGCCGGCGGTGTTCGTCTACCAGACTTGCGTTCCCGCCATGATCGGCGACGACATCGACGCGGTTTGCAAGGCGGCCTCCAGCAAATTCGGCAAACCGGTGATACCGGTCAACTCCCCGGGTTTCGTCGGTCCCAAGAACCTCGGCAACAAGCTGGCCGGGGAAGCGATCCTGGATCATGTCATCGGTACCGAGGAGCCGGAACATACGACTCCCTACGACATCAACATCATCGGCGAATACAACCTGTCCGGCGAACTTTGGCAGGTCAAGCCCCTGCTGGATGAGCTGGGCATCCGAATTCTCTGCTGCATCTCGGGCGATGCGAAATACAAGGATGTGGCCTCATCCCACCGTGCGAAGATGGCGATGATGGTTTGTTCGAAATCCATGATCAACATCGCCCGCAAGATGGAGGAACGTTACGACATCCCCTTCTTCGAGGGTTCTTTTTACGGCATCGAGGACACCAGCGATGCCTTGCGCGAAATCGCGCGCATGCTGATCGAAAAAGGCGCGCCCGAAGAACTGATGGAACGCACCGAGACGCTCATTGCCCGCGAGGAAGCGCGCGCCTGGGCGGGAATCGAACCTTACAAGAAGCGCCTCACCGGCAAGAAGGTGCTGCTGATCACCGGCGGCGTGAAATCCTGGTCGGTGGTGGCCGCTTTGCAAGAAGCTGGCCTGGAACTGGTCGGCACCAGCGTGAAGAAATCCACCAAGGAAGACAAGGAACGCATCAAGGAGCTCATGGGCGAGGACGCCCACATGATCGACGACATGAGCCCACGCGAAATGTACAAGATGCTGAAAGACGCCAAGGCCGACATCATGCTGTCCGGCGGGCGTTCCCAGTTCGTGGCCCTGAAAGCCAAGATGCCCTGGCTGGACATCAACCAGGAACGCCACCATGCCTACATGGGCTATGTGGGCATGGTGGAACTGGTCAAGGAAATCGACAAGGCGCTTTTCAACCCGGTATGGGAGCAAGTGCGCATGCGCGCTCCCTGGGAAGAGCAAACCTGGGAAGAAGTGGCCGATGCCGCCATTGCGGCGGAAGCCGCGGCGCTAGCCGCAGACCCGGCTTTGGCGCGCGAGAAACGCCGTTCCACCCCGGTTTGTAAATGCAAGACCGTCAACCGCGGCGTCATCGAGGACGCCATCGTCGAGCAGGGCCTGGGCACGGTCGAGGCCGTATCGGAAAAGACCCTAGCGGGAACCGGCTGCGGCGGTTGCGCCGGCAAGCTCGCCAAGATCCTCGAAACCATGGATCACTGGCACCCGGCTCCCGCCGAAGCGCCGGCAGCCAAAGCCGCGGCCTGAGGTGAACCATGGCTAAGGTAATCACTCCCCAAAAAGCTTGCGCGGTCAACCCGCTCAAGATGAGCCAGCCCATCGGCAGCGCACTGGCTTTCATGGGGCTGAAGAACTGCATGCCGCTGTTTCATGGCTCGCAGGGTTGCACTTCCTTCGGCTTGGTGTTGTTCGTGCGCCATTTCAAGGAAGCCATTCCCCTGCAGACCACCGCGATGAGCGAAGTGGCGACGGTACTCGGCGGTCTGGAGAACGTGGAGCAGGCGATCGTCACCATCGCGGGCCGGCAGAAGCCTTCCATCATCGGGATTTCATCTACCGGCGTGACCGAAACCAAGGGCGACGATGTCGAAGGCTATCTCAATCTGATCCGGGAGAAGCATCCCGAGCTGGCTCACATCAAGCTGGTTTATGTGTCGACCCCGGATTTCAAGGATGCCTTCCAGGACGGCTGGGCCAAGACCGTCACCAAGATGGTGGAGCAACTGGTCGAAGCGAGGCCCGCCGATGCGGTCAGGGATGTCCACAAAGTGAATATCCTGCCGGGCGCGCATCTGACCCCAGGCGATATCGACGAGTTGCGCGACATCCTCGAATCTTTCGGCCTCGAGGCCCTGGTTCTGCCGGATCTATCCGGGTCGCTGGACGGCCATGTACCGGACGATTTCACGCCCACCACCATCGGCGGCATCTCTCTGGAGGAAATCGCGACCATGGGCTTGTCCGCCCACACCATCGCCATCGGCGAGCAGATGCGCGATGCGGCGCTGGCGATGGGGAAACGCACCGGCGTGCCGTTCACCCTGTTCGACCGTCTGACCGGGCTTGAGGCCAACGACCGATTGATCGCCCTTTGCGCCAAGCTCAGCGGCAAACCGGTCCCCAACAAGATCAAGCGGCAGCGCAGCCAACTGGTCGACGCCATGCTCGATGGACATTTCCATTTCGGCGGCAAGAAGGTCGCCATCGGCGCCGAACCCGACCTGCTGTGGACCCTGAGCCAATGGATCAGCGAACTGGGTTCGCAGGTGGTGGCCGCGGTGACCACCACTGCCTCGCCCTTGCTGGAACAGATGCCGACCGAAGAGGTATTGATCGGTGATCTCGAGGATCTGGAACGACGCGCGATCGGTTGCGATCTGTTGGTCACCCATTCCCATGGTCGGCAGGCGGCGGAAAGACTGGGGATTCCCTTCTACCGCATCGGCATCCCGATGTTCGACCGACTCGGTGCGGCGCATCAGACCATCGTGGGTTATCGCGGGACACGCAATCTCATCTTCGAGGTCGCGAACCTGTTCATCGCCAATGGCCATGAACCGACCCCCGAAACCTGGGCACTTGCGGAGGAAACAGGACATGTTGGCGAGACGGCGGCTACGGCTCATTAAATCGAGGAATTCAACAGATGATCCATCCTATCGTGGAGGAAGTATGAAAGTAGCATTCGCTACGCAAGACCTGAAACGGGTCGATGCCCATTTTGGCTGGGCCAAGAACATCGCCATATACGATTTATCGGCGGAAGGTCACCAATTCCTGGAAGCCGTACAATTCGAAGGCGACCTGCAGGAGGACGGCAATGAAGACAAGTTGGCCCCCAAGCTGGATGCCATCAAGGATTGCGCCATCCTCTACGTCGCCGCCATCGGCGGTTCCGGCGCGGCGCGCGTGGTGGCGCAGGGCATACACCCGATGAAAGTGCCACAACCCGAGCCCATCGTGGATCTATTGGGGAAATTGCAGGAGGTCTTGAAAGGCGTCCCGCCACCCTGGTTGCGCAAAGTCTTGGCGAAAGAAACCAAGGGAACCGAGCGTTCATTCGATTTTGAAGAAGATGAAGAGGTGAAACATGCCTGAAGCAGCCGCACTACAAACCACACCCACCGCATCCCCCATGGATTCGGTGTTCATCAAGGAACTGGTCAAGCAATGGCGGGCTCAGGATTCCTACGGAGCCTGGGAAGGCAAAAGCGATGAGCAACTGCTCGAGCCTTATGTGCTTGACAAGGAGAAGCGCAAAACCATTCCCATCATCGGCGATCCGGATCCGGAGACTTTGTGGCGGATGGAGTTGTTCTACAACGCCATCGGGCTTTCCATCGAACGAGCCAGCGGCATCATGGTCTCGCCGATGATGAAGATGTCCCACGAGGGGTTCGGCCGCCAGATCCTCACCGCCGGTCGTCTGATCGTGCTGAACAAGCAATTGCGGGACGTCCACCGCTTCGGTTTCCCCACCCTGGAAAAGCTGGCGGAGGAAGGCGAGAAACTGGTCGCGGCGGCGTTGGCGATGATCGAAAGCTACCCGGAAGTGGCCCGTTATAGTTGATAACCCCCAAAGATTCAGCGAGGTAGCATCATGTCAGGGGAAGAAGACATTAAGGCAAAGATGAAGAAGCTCAACGCTCAGGCGACCGCCTTGAAAATGGACTTGCACGACTTGGCCGAGGATTTGCCGACCGGCTGGGAAAAGATTCCCGAGGTTGCCCAAAAAGCGTTCGAGGCATACCGGCAGTTGGATGAATTTCGCAAGGCCAGTGTCTAGGAGTCAATACCATGAGCGAATTTAGCGTAGTCCTGCCCGGCGGCAAAGTCTGGGTTCCCCAGTTCGTCGGCGAGATCGATCAGGAAAAGTGCATCGGTTGCGGCCGTTGCTACAAGGTTTGCGGGCGTGAAGTACTGGAGATGGTCGGCATCAACGAGGACGGGGAGATGGTCAGAGTGAGCGCCGACGAGGATGATGACGACGAATACGACAAGAAGGTCATGTCTATCGCCAATGTGGACAATTGTGTAGGGTGTGAGGCTTGCGCCAAGATTTGCCCGAAACAGTGTTATACCCATCAAGCCGTGGCGGCATGACATCCACTCTTATAATAGCGGGGGCTGAACCATGCTGGCCACGACATTCAATTACGACCCACTCATGGCTTACGCCAGGGAAGCGCAGGATTTTTCAACCTGCGCTTTCGCCTCGGCCATCGAACTGGCTCGCAGCTCCAGCCGGCTGTCGGGCAGGATGGGTTTCGGTCTGGACCTGGCGGAATTCAAGGCCCTGCTCGATCAGTATTTTCCGGGCGCGGAAAGGCATTATCTCACCCCCGGCTTCCGCGCCGCGTTGGCGGCAGGTTCGAAGCGGCGGCCGTCGATCGACGAATTCGACGATCTGGTGGGCCTACTGTTCGAGCACCGCAGCGACGACAAGCGGGAAACCCGCTGGCTGTGTCATGCCATCGCCGCTTGCTGCATGGGGGATGACCACCTTTGGCAGGATATGGGCCTGCCCAATCGCCAAGCCTTGTCGGATCTGCTGGCGCGTCATTTTACCGTGCTCTTCCTGAGAAACACCGCCGGCATGCGCTGGAAGAAGTTCTTTTATAAACTGCTCTGCGAACGTGATGGCGCATTCGTTTGCCGCTCGCCGAGTTGCGCGGTTTGTGCCGAGTATGCTAATTGTTTTGGACCCGAGGAGGATGGCGCATGGCAATCGGTGAAGCGATAGATTTAATGAATCCGGCAAGGGCATCCGTCCTCGCCGGCCCCCAGTTTGATCAAGAGGTTCTGGCGGCTGCGCCTGCTGAATGGCTCAGCTTTCTCGAGCAGACCACGGTGGTTTCCGACCGGGATCCATCGGCCCGGCGCCAGGCCCTGGAAGCGGATGTCATGGCCGACCTTTCCCATTTCGGCTTGATCGAGATCGAAGGCCCCGATGCCCAGAAATTCCTGGCCAGTCTCTTCACCGGGGATGTGCGTTTGGTATCGCCGAGTTTGGGGCAGTTCACCAGTTGGTGCGACGGCAAGGGCCGGATTCTCTCCACATTCTGGATCTTCATGCGGGGCGGAGCCTATTATCTGCTGCTGCCGGCGGAGCTGTTGGCATCGACCCTAACGCGGCTGAAACAGTTTTTGTTGCGCAGCAAAGCCAAACTCAGCGATGCCAGCGACTCCCTGGTCCGCATCGGCTTATCCGGGGTCGAATTGGGAAACCGGCTTGCCAGCCTCATCGGCGAGCCAGCTCCCGTATCTAGGGGCGAAACCCGGGTTTTCGGCGACTCTATTCTGATGGCGCTGGGCGGTCATCCCCGTCCTCGCTGGTTGGTGGTGGGTAACGCAGCGGCGGTTCAATCTCTCTGGTCGCCGCTTCAGCCGGTGGTCTTGCCGGTGGGTGCCGGGCTGTGGAGCTTGCTGGACATTCTCGACGGCATCCCTCAACTTTCGTCCGAGACCACCGAGGAATTCATCCCGCAAATGCTGAATCTCGAAGCGCTGGGGGGATTGTGCTTCACCAAGGGCTGTTATCCGGGCCAGGAAGTCATCGCCCGCCTGCATTATCGCGGCCAGCTCAAGCGCCGCCTGTATCTGGCCCATGCCGACAGCGAACGAGTTCCCTCGCCCGGCAGCAAACTCTATCGAATGGGCGTGCAGGAGAGTGTCGGAACCGTGGTATCGGCGGCCCGCCATCCGGGAGAGGGGAAAATCGCCCTGTTGGCCGTGGTCGTGATCGAACAGAAAGCCCTGGGTGAAATCCGTTTGGAGAGCGATGAGGGCCCCGCGTTGAATTTCGTGGAACAGGAGATTTTTTGAAATGTCAGAAGGGCGACCGTTTGAGTCATCAATATCGAGGGGAATACCATGACAGCTCGCGAACTGAAAGTCGAGGTCAAGACCGTTTACCTGGGAGAGCAATCCCATCCGGACGCAGACCGCTATACTTTTGCTTACACCGTGACCATGCAGAATACCGGCACGGTTGCGGCCAAGCTTCTGGGTCGGCGTTGGATCATCACCGACGCCAACGGGAAACGGGTCGAGGTGGTAGGGGAAGGCGTGGTCGGGGAACATCCCTATTTGCGTCCCGGTGAAGCTTTCGAATATACCAGCGCCGCCACCATCGAAACCCCGGTAGGCTGCATGCAGGGCAGCTACCAGCTCATCGCCGACGATGGGGTGCCCTTCGAGGCGCCGATCGAGGTCTTTAGTCTCGCCATCCCGCGCAGGCTACACTGACGAGAATAGCCCAAAAGGCGCCAAGCGACCCAAACCGTTGAACACTTAATGAACATGAATGATTGGTCAGAGATGAAGACAACCCGGGCGGCAGGCGGTTTGGTGCCCATCGTGATCGAGCAGTCCGCGAGGGGCGAAAGGGCTTTCGATATCTACTCGCGGTTATTGAAGGAGAGGGTCATATTTCTGGTGGGCCAGGTCGAAGATTACATGGCGAACCTGGTCATCGCCCAGATGTTGTTTCTCGAATCGGAAAACCCCGATAAGGACATCCATCTCTATATCAATTCGCCTGGAGGGCTGGTCACGGCGGGTCTGGCCATTTACGACACCATGCAGTATATCAAGCCGGATGTCAGCACCCTGTGCATCGGCCAGGCGGCCAGCATGGGCGCCTTGCTCCTGACCGGCGGAGCGGCGGGCAAGCGCTATTCCCTGCCGCATTCCCGGATCATGATCCATCAACCGCTAGGAGGATTTCAGGGACAGGCCAGCGATATCGACATTCATGCCCGTGAGATCCTGGCGGTTCGCGAGCGCTTGAATAAGATTCTTGCCAAGCATAGCGGTCAGCCCATGGAAAAAATCCAACTCGATACCGACCGTGATAATTTCATGAGCGGGGAGGATGCCATGAACTATGGGCTGATCGATAAGGTGCTGGTCGACCGTATTGCTCGTGCATCGGAATGAAGCGAGAGAAACTGCAATTCGATTGCCGCGATCACTATCCGAACGAGACTTTAGAGGGTTAAAGCGATGAACGACGAAAAGAAAGGCAGAGAAACAGAAGGCAAGCTCCTGTATTGCTCGTTCTGCGGAAAAAGCCAGCATGAGGTCAAAAAACTCATCGCAGGCCCGGCGGTATTCGTTTGCGACGAATGCGTCGAACTGTGCAACGACATCATTCGCGAAGAATTTCAGGATAATGCCGGCGGCGGCTTGGACAAGCTGCCGAAACCGAAGGAAATCAATGCGATACTGGACGAATATGTGATCGGCCAACAAAAGGCCAAGAGGATTCTGGCGGTCGCCGTATACAACCATTACAAGCGTTTGCGGGCAAGGGCCAGGAAGAATGACGTCGAACTGGCCAAAAGCAATATCCTTTTGATCGGCCCGACCGGTTCGGGGAAAACCCTGTTGGCCGAAACCCTGGCGCGGGTATTGGATGTCCCCTTCACCATCGCCGATGCGACCACCCTCACCGAAGCCGGTTATGTCGGCGAGGACGTGGAGAATATCATCCAGAAAATCCTGCAAAATTGCGATTACGATGTGGAGAGAGCCGAATCGGGCATCGTTTATATCGACGAGATCGATAAAATCTCCCGCAAATCGGACAACCCTTCCATCACCCGCGACGTTTCCGGTGAAGGCGTACAGCAAGCCCTGCTCAAGCTGATCGAGGGAACCGTCGCCTCGGTGCCGCCGCAGGGAGGCCGTAAGCATCCGCAACAGGAGTTCCTGCAAGTCAATACCGCCAACATCCTGTTCATTTGCGGCGGGGCTTTCTCCGGTTTGGACAAGACCATCCGCATGCGCAGCGAAAAAGGCGGAATCGGATTCTCGGCGGAAGTGAAGAGCAAGGACGAGCGCAGCAACGTGGGCGAGGTTCTGGCGGGAGTCGAAGCCGAGGATCTGATCAAATACGGCCTGATTCCCGAATTCGTGGGGCGTCTGCCGGTGGTCGCGACCCTGGAAGAACTCGACCAGGAGGCTTTGGTCAAGATCCTGACCGAACCTAAGAATGCCCTGGTCAAGCAGTATCAGAAATTATTCGAGATGGAAGATTGCGAGCTCGAGATCCGCTCGGACGCGCTGAATGCCATCGCCCAAGGTGCGATGGAACGAAAAACCGGCGCCCGAGGCTTGAGATCCATCATCGAGCAGGCCCTGCTCGATACCATGTACGAATTACCTTCCATGGAATATGTCTCCAAGGTCGTCGTCGATGAGAAGGTGGTTCAGGGCGAATCCCAGCCTTATCTCATCTATCAGAGCGAAGACAAGCAATGTGCATCGGCTTGATGGGCTTTTGTGGCGGATAAATCTCACTAGAAGGTCGACAGCTATGGACAACGACATACAAGTAAGCCATGCGGATAAACCGGTTCCGGTTTTGCCTTTGCGCGACGTGGTGATCTTCCCACACATGGTGATCCCGCTTTTCATCGGCCGGCACAAGTCGATCGAAGCCCTGGATCGGGCGATGTTGGCCAACAAGCAGATCCTGTTGGTGGCCCAGAAAAACGCCGAACTCGACGACCCCGGTTTCGATGATTTATACGAAGTCGGCACCCTGTCGAATATCCTGCAAATACTCAAGCTGCCGGATGGCACGGTCAAACTGCTGGTCGAAGGCCAGCAGCGCAGCCAGGTTGAGGAGTACCGGCTGCGTGACAACCATTATGTGGCTATCGTTTCGCCCCTGGCGGACGAGTTGAAGCTGGGTGAACAGGAAGTCGAGATTTTGATGCGCACGGCCATCACCGCTTTCGATCAATATGTGAAGCTGAACAAGCGCATTCCGCCGGAAGTGCTGAATGCCCTGGCAGGAATCGAAAATCCCGCCCGCCTGGCGGATACCATCGCCGCCCACATGACCGTCAAGATCGAGGAGAAGCAATCGATCCTGGAAATCAGCGATGTCGCCTTACGGATCGAAAAGCTGATGGGCCTGATGGAGGGCGAAGTCGACATGCTGGAGATGGAAAAGCGCATACGCGGCCGGGTCAAGCAGCAAATGGAAAAAAATCAGCGCGAGTATTATCTGAACGAACAGATGAAAGCGATCCAGAAGGAACTCGGCGAGATGGAGGATGTGCCCAACGAATTCGAGGAACTGGCCCGCAAGGTGGAGCAAGCGGGGATGCCCGAGGCCGCGAAGACGAAAGCGAACACCGAGTTGAACAAGCTCAAGCTGATGCCGCCGATGTCGGCGGAAGCGACGGTGGTGCGCAATTACATCGATTGGATGGTCAACGTGCCGTGGAAAAACCGCTCGAAGATCAGCCGGGATCTGAAGAAAGCGGGAGCGGTACTGGAAACCGAGCATTATGGCCTGGACCAGGTCAAGGAGCGCATCCTGGAATACCTGGCGGTCCAGCAGCGCATCAAGAAGATGAAAGGCCCGATACTCTGTCTGGTGGGGCCGCCCGGTGTGGGCAAGACTTCCCTGGGACAATCCATCGCCCGCGCCACCAACCGCAAATATGTGCGCATGGCTTTGGGCGGGGTGCGCGACGAGGCGGAAATACGCGGCCACCGGCGCACCTATATCGGCGCTTTGCCCGGCAAGATCCTGCAGAATCTGTCCAAGGTGAAAACCCGCAATCCTTTGTTTCTGCTGGACGAGATCGACAAGATGGCGATGGATTTTCGCGGCGACCCGGCCTCGGCCCTGTTGGAAGTCCTCGATCCGGAACAGAACCATACCTTCGGCGATCATTATCTGGAAGTCGATTTCGACCTGTCGGAGGTCATGTTCATCGCCACCGCCAATTCCATGGACATCCCCGCGGCCTTGCTGGACCGGATGG
>JAQTSI010000295.1 GCA_028711365.1 Methylococcaceae bacterium | reverse complement strand
ATCAAGCCCTGGGTTGCCAGATAACCTTTTTCGCCCCAGGTTTCCTCCCGGGTAAATTCGGCCAAGTATTGCTCCAATCCCTTCGCTTTGCCCAGATGGGCTTTTTTGACATAGAAAAACAGCGGGAATGAAAGTGGGTATTTCCGGCTGGCGATGCTGTCATGGTCGGGCCGAATGGATTCGATGGCCGCTGCCTGAAGGTTTTCACCGTTTTCCCTTAACCGGATATAACTGAATAGGCCCAAAGCATTCGGGTGATCGGCCAATCTGCCGGCAATCGCTGCGCTGGTTTCTTCGCTATAGACGCCATCCTTTCGCAACTCGGTACAAGCCGGTTTGGCTTCCTTGGCATGGCTTGGGACCGCCAGCCATGAGTTGCAGGCTTTTTCCAGAACGGCTTCGGCAAAGATTTCGCTGATTCCCGAATTGAAAGGAGGTCCCAGCACTTCGATTCTGGCCTCGGGCAGATCCGGGTTGATCTGCTTCCAACGGCGATAGGGATTGGCGAGCATCGTCTCGCAAGGGCCTAGACAGGCCGGATCGGGCACCGTTTTCGCCAGGGCCAGATAGAGTTCCCGGCGGCTCAGATTCAGCGGCTGGGTTTGGCTGGCGATGACGATAGCATCATAACCGGCTTTCACTTCGACGATGTCGTTGACGCCATTGCGCCGACAAGTTTCGAATTCCTTCTTGCTCATCGGTCTGGAGGCGTTGACGATGTCCGGCGTATCCATCCCCGTTCCCTCACAGAACAAGCTGAAGCCGCCGCTGGTGCCAGTGGATTCGAGTTTGGGGTGTTTGAGCCTGCCCGTCTTGGCGATCCGGTCGGCCACCGCCGTCGCAAATGGCAATAGAGAGGAAGAACCGACGATATGGACATAATCCCTCGCCTCATCCGCCCAGGTCGAACTTGGGAGGAATGGGAGGGAGAGAAAAACCGCCAGGGCAATGCTGATTTTCAATGTTCGAACACGGAAAAAGGTAAACCCGCTACGGGAGCGGGTTTACCGGTTTGGTTTTTTAGTTGCTAGAGGCTATTCGCCCATCCACACCAGTTCCACGCGCCGGTTCCTGGAGCGGCCGGCCTCGGTGCTGTTGTCGGCAATGGGGTAGTCTTCGCCGTAGCCTTTGGCATAGAGCTTATTGCTGAGTCCTTTGCGTTTCAAGTAGTTCACCACCGATTGCGAACGACGTTGCGATAGGCCCATATTGTAGGCGTTGCTGCCTTCGCTGCTGGTGTGGCCCTGCACTTCGATGTCTCTTTTGACCGGGAACGCCATCAGCTCGCCGGCCACCTTGTCGAGGATGGCCTTGGCCTGTTCGGTCAACTCGGCGGAATCGAAATGGAAGTTGACGCCCTTCAGTTCGATGCGGATCGGACAGCCGTAGGAGTCGATCTTGGCGCCCTTGACGGTGCCGGGGCACTTGTCATCGCAATCGTTCACACCGTCCTGGTCGCTATCACGGGTGGAGCAGCCGGTTTGCGGTGCGGGAGCCGTCGGTTCGATACGGGTAGCTGCACGCGGTTTGTCGCTGAAGGGGATCACGAAGCCGATATTGATCACCATGTCATGGAACACGTCCTTTTTCGGGATGTCGAGCGAACTGGGCAGGGTGTCCAGCCGGTAACGCACATCACCGCGCAACAGGAAGTTATCGGCAATCTCATAGGTGGCGCCTACACCGGTTTCGAAGATAAACGAAGCATCGTCGGCGATCCGTGCGCCGGGAATACGGGCGCTGGTGTTCATGGCGCCGATGCCGGTCACTATGTAAGGAGAGAAAGTATCGCGGGAGAAGAAATACAACATGTCCACGGTGCCGCCGATCAGGTCGGACCTGCCGCGGAAGGGGGCTTTTCCATCGAATCCTTGCCAAAAGCCTTCGATTTCGACATTGAAAAATTCATTGATGATCTTGCCGACCGCCAAGCCGCCTCCCCAGCCATCCTGGGAACCACGTTCGCCGCCGGTATGAATGAAGGAGCCATAGGGGGCCAGGTAGAAACGGTCATCCTGGAAATCGCCCGCTTGGGCGCCCCATGCGATTAGCGCGGTAAAACCCATGGCACAGAGTTGTCGTTTCATCACGAGATACTCCTGTAGTAAGTAGACAACATCGATTGATAAAAATGGCAACAAGCGGGGGATGATATAACCTGAGCCAGCGCAAGGCAAACGACGCCAAGGGCATGGGTGTGATTCAAAGTGATGCTCATGCCGTGGGGAGGTCGAGAGGCTCGCGAGACACGCCGTGAATACCTCCCTGTAGGCTCGATGATGGCTTCCTTGCCATCAACGGTCTCGCAATCCCCTCCCCCTCCCCACGTTGCATCACTTTGGATCGCCCCCCAAGGGCATCACTTCGAATCGTCGACGTCGAACAACACGCGTTTTTCCGGGAAGCGGCAACCGAAACAACTTCCCTTTCCGACGGTGCTGACGATTTTCAATTCGGCTTCATGCCGGGTCAGAACGTGCTTGACGATGGCCAAACCTAGACCGACACCATCTTTACCGCCACCGGCTCTTCCCGGTTCCACACGATAAAAACGCTCGGTCAGACGCGGCAAATGTTCGGAGGCTATGCCGGGGCCGGTATCTTCCACTTCCAGCACCGCGCCGCCATTTTCCCGTCTCCAGCGGACCTGAACCTTGCCATCGCCCGGCGTGTATTTCAGGGCGTTCACCACCAGATTGGAAAAGGCGCTGCGCAATTCCGACTCCACCCCGTACAAATCGGCATGGGTCTCCAATATCAATTCCAGGGAAGCTTGATCCGGTTTCAGCAGTTGCGCTTCGTTGCAGACGCTGAGCAACAAACCGGGGCAATCCACAAGCTTGTAAGGGGCCAAGGTTCCCGATTCCAGCTTGGTCAAGGACAGCAGGCCGTCGATCAGTTTCTGCATCCGCGCGGTATGTTCCTCCATGTGGCGGAACACCTTGCGATAGCGTTCGGGAATATCCTGGTCGGCATCTTCCAGGGTTTCCAGATATCCTTTCAAAACCGTCAACGGCGTGCGCAGTTCATGGGATACATTGGCGACGAAATCGCTACGCACCCGCTCCATGAAACGGATATGAGTCACATCCTGGGCGACGAGCAAACGCAGGTTTTCGCCATAAGGCACGATGCGGATTTCCAGTTGCGCCTTGTCCATGATCGGAGAGGCGATGGTGATGGTGGCGCTGGCGTCCGTCCCGCGCAGAAATTCGACGAATTTGGGTTGACGCAGCAGGTTGCCGATCTGCTGGCCGATGTCGCTTTTGCGCAGGCCGAGCAGGCGCTCCGCCGCATCGTTGAACCAGTCGATCTCATCGCGCGGGCCCAGCACCACGGTGGCGTCGGGCAGGGCCGTTGTGGCCGTGCGGAATCGCTCCAGCATGGCGAGCAGGCGTTTCTTGCGGCTCTTGTTGCGCCGTTTCAAACGGAAAATGAGGTAGTAGATCTCTTCCCAGATGCCGCCGCCCTGGGGAACTTTGCCCCCACTGCGCAGCCACAGCACGATACGATTGATGTGATAGATATTGCGGGCAAGATAAATCAGGCTGCAAAGCCATAGGGCGGCGAAATACATTCCGCTCAGTTTGCCGAGGAATATCCCGAAGAACAGCAGCCAGATCAGCCAGTAAAACTCGGAACGCCAGGGGCTCAGCATGTATCGTCAGGGGGATTCGGAAAAACGGTAGCCGAAACCGCGCACGGTCTGGATCAATTCTTCGCGCCCATGCTCGGCCAGGATCTTGCGCAGGCGGCGGATGTGCACATCCACGGTGCGTTCCTCGATGTAAGTGCTGCGTCCCCAGACCTGATCCAATAATTGGGCGCGGCTGTAGACCTTGCCGGGGTGAGTCAGAAAAAACTCCAGCAGACGGTACTCGGTGGGGCTTACGGCCAACTCGATTTCACCGATGTTGACCCGGTGCTGGTCGATGTCCAGGGTGATGCCGCCCATTTCGATTCGGCCGCCCTTGCCGAATTTCCCGGCCCTGCGCAACACGGCGCGGATGCGGGCAACCATTTCACGGGGCGAGAACGGCTTGGTGATGTAATCGTCCGCTCCCACATCGAGCCCGCGCACTTTGTCTTCTTCTTCACCCCGGGCGGTGACCAGGATGATGGGAATCTCGCCATACACCTCGTCCCGCTTCAAACGCTTGGCCCATTCCACCCCGCTGATGCCGGGCAGCATCCAATCCAGCAAGATCAGATCGGGCGATTTCTCGGTCAACATTTCCAAGGCCTGTTGAGCGTCCGCCGCCGCTCTAACCAAGAATTCGGCCTGCTCCAATACCATGGTCAGCATCTCGCGAATGGCGTCCTCATCCTCGACTACCAGCACATTGATTTCGGGCATGTTCGATTCTCAACTTGGACTTAAAAAATGAAATCATATGACCGATATGTTACAGGTGGGTTAATCGGAAAGCATTATTTGAGCCGTATGCAGAATAATTGGGATCGGTGACCCCTTATCGGTTGGTCAGCTTGATTTCGATGCGACGGTTGCGCGCATAGGCGGTTTCGGAATCGGCAGGATCTAGCGGCTGAAATTCGCCGTAACCAGCGGCGGCCAGTCGCTGCGAGGAGATGCCATGCTCCTGCAGAAAGTTGACGATGGCCACCGCCCGGGCCGTCGACAGCTCCCAGTTGGAATGAAAACGGGCAGTGGCGATCGGGCGTTTGTCGGTATGGCCATTGACTTGCAAGACCCAATCCAGGTCTTGGGGAATGTGGGGCGAGACCGCCTTGAGCAGGGTGGCCAGATGGTCCAATTGCTGGATTCCATCCGGACCGATTTGATCGGAACCGGGCGGAAACAGCACCTCGGAGGGAAACACGAAGCGATCGCCGACCACCTTGATGTCCGTTCGATTGCCCAACGCCTCGTGCAGGCGGCCGAAGAATTCCGAGCGATAACGGGAAAGCTGTTGCACCTTGTCCACCAGGGCCAGGTTGAGTTGCTTGCCCAGATCTTCAATCCTGGCGTCCTTTTTGACGGCTTCCGTCTTGCTGAGTTCGAGCGCTTTGCTGATCTGGCCGAGCTGTTCCTGCAGCGCTGCCATCTGACGGTTGAGCAATTCCACTTGCGCCGCCGCTTTCGCATTGAGCTCGGTCTGCTCCACCAGCGCATTCTTGCGGATCTCGCTTTCCCCGACCATGCGCGCGATCTCACTCTCCAACTGGGCCTTGAGTTTTTGCAGCGACTCGACATCGACACTCAATGCGAAGATGCGCTCATCCCGTTGTCGTATCGTCTGCTCGGTATTGCTCAAACTCGCGGCTAACGCTTCGGCTCGGGTCTTCGCTTTGGCCTCATCCGATCGGGCCATGTTCAGTTGTTCGGCCAAACCGGCGAGCTGCGTATTCAAGGCGACCAATGCCTTGTCGCGACCGCTGAGCGCATCGGAAAGGAAAAATTGGCCGATGGTGAAGATCAGCAGCACGAAAATCATCACCATGATCAATGAAGCCAGGGCGTCGACGAAACCCGGCCAGATGTCCAGCACTCGGCGGCGGCGTAAGCTGCGCATCAGCGAGGCTCTTGCGCGCCCAGGGCGCCGGCGATGGTGCGCGAGAGCAGGCGCAGTTCCTGGCGCAATTCCTCGGTCAGGCGGGTCACCGGCGCTTCTTTCTGCGCCAGTGAAGCCAGCAATGCCTGGGATTCCAGTTGAGCCTCGGCCAGCCCTTGGAGTTGGCGGGATTCGCGTGAAAGGTTTTCGTTGAGTCGGGTGAGTTGGGTGCCCAGTTGCAAAAGCGCGGTGCTGCTCGTCTGCTGTTCGCGCTCCGATTCGGCGATGGCGCGCTGCATGCGGTCCAGGT
>JAQTSI010000294.1 GCA_028711365.1 Methylococcaceae bacterium | reverse complement strand
CGGCAGGCTGTTTCATGGATTTGGAACTGGTGGAAAAAGCCTTGGCCGACATAGGAGAATAGTGAATGTCACCAAAATCCTGGTACAAACTCGCCACCCCGCGTGAAGACTTACGCGATGGCCGGCCTTTGGATGCTTCCGAATTTGCGGTGCATCTGGATCAAATCCGCGACGGTCGCGCCCCAGTGGTTTACCAAGACCCAGAACGCTTCTTTGAGCGTACCTTTCTGACCAAAGGATTAAGCGGCCTTGCCGCCGAGGTGATTCGTAGGCTGTCGGGCGAGAAGACCGAAACCTCCGCTGTTTTTAACCTGACAACCCAGTTCGGTGGTGGCAAGACCCATGCGCTGCGTGCTTTATCACCTCGCTAAGAACGGCGGACAAGCTAAGGATTGGCAGGGCGTATCCAAGCTCTTCAAGGTTGCGAAGGTCAACCAACTGCCCGAGGCCAAGGTCGCCGTATTCGTCGGCACCGAGTTTGACCCGTTTCTGGCCGGGGCGGTATAGAGGGTACCCCATCCCCGAAAAACGCCCTGGGGTGAACTTGCCTATCATCTGGGTGATGAACAGGCGTTCGCCATTCTCGCCGAACATGAGAAGCAAGCCACCGCGCCAGGCGGTGATGTGATCCGGGCATTTCTCCCGAAGGATAAGCCGGCGCTCATCCTGATGGATGAGTTGATGAATTTCGTCACGCGCTCGCAGTGGTTCTCTCGAAGAAGGAGCCCAACCTCCTCAGGTCAAACCAACACCGACAGGTGCTAAAAAAACGGGACAGGAACTGAAAACACAAGGGGTATCGGCTATTGCATGGTCAGGTGAGATACCGCCGCAGAAATGGATGAATTTCTATACCCGCGTGCTCGCTAAGTTCGCTACAGGTAGCGGTCTCAAGCTTTCCGTGAAAATCGAGGTATCTCCTGAAGGTGGTGTTTCCCAGCAGAAGGTTGAAGAGACACGGGCTGCGCTGAGAGAGCTTGGATTGAATGATGCTCTTGATAGTAAAGAGGGCTAACTGTAGCGGACTGCATTTATAAACCCTCAGGACTGAAATCATCCGGGCCGACTCTCAAACCGAGCGAGGTCGTCGCTATTTTTGTTGCCCTCGGCTTTTCCGATCTCTTGCCTTGCAGACATATCCGGGCAATCGGCGTATCTTGATTCTCCGGAACAGGGCCAGATAATGACTTCTGAAGATTGAGCGGTGAATCTTTTATTAGCGATTCAGGGTTGAGTGCCGATGAGAATGCAGCAACGACATATTTGGGCCTTCTTGCTAGCCGTCATCGCCGGGCTGTGGTGGGCGCTTGCCATCGCCGACGAGCCCGGCGCCGCCCGGCTCGCCGCTTCCGTTCACGTCGTCCAGTTGGAACTCGAAGGACCGATTGGCCCGGCGAGTAGCGATTATGTCGGTCGCTCACTGGATGATGCGGCCGAGAGCAAAGCCTCCCTGATCATCCTCCGCCTGGATACGCCCGGCGGACTGGATACCGCCATGCGCGAGATCATCAAGAAGATCATCGCATCGCCGGTTCCGGTAGTGAGCTATGTGGCGCCGGGCGGCGCTCGTGCCGCCAGCGCCGGCGTTTATATTCTATACGCCAGCCACATTGCCGCCATGGCGCCCGCCACCAATCTCGGAGCGGCCACACCGGTGCAAATCCCCATGCCCGGCGGCCTGAGCGAGGATCCACCCAAAACCGAAAGCCATCCTCCTGAACCGGAGTCGGTCATGGAGCGGAAGATGACCAACGATGCGGTCGCTTATATCAGGGGCTTGGCGAATTTGAGGGGCCGCAATGCGGACTGGGCGGAGAAAGCGGTCCGGGAATCGGCCAGTCTGCCGGCGGAAGAGGCATTGAAATTGAACGTCATCGATACCCTCGCCGGCGATGTCCCTGCGCTTTTGCAACAGATCGACGGCCGTTCGGTGAACGTATTGGGCCAGCCGGTCAAACTGCATCTTGTCGGCGCCAGCCTCGAACGGCATGAACCGGATTGGCGCAACCGACTGCTGGCCGCCATCGCCAACCCCAATATCGCTTATATCCTGATGTTGCTCGGCATCTATGGATTGATCCTCGAATTTTATCATCCCGGCACGGCTGCGCCGGGCACCGTCGGCGCGATTTGTCTGCTGCTGGCGCTCTATGCCTTCCAGGCTCTGTCGGTCAACTACGCCGGCCTGGCGTTGATACTACTGGGTATCGGCTTGATGATCGCCGAAGCCTTCGCGCCGAGTTTCGGCATACTGGGCATCGGCGGCATCACCTCGTTCGTATTCGGCTCGCTCATCCTGATGAATACGGACATCACAGGAGCCGGATTGAGCCCGGTCTTGATCGCCGCTTTTGCCATCAGCAGCGCCTTCTTGTGCGTCGTGACCACCCGGCTGCTGCTGCGCGTGCGCAAAAAGCCGGTGGTCTCGGGGCGCGAGGAGTTGATCGGCAGCCTGGGAACCGCCATGGAAGATTTCGTCCTTCAGGGAAGGGTCTGGATTCATAGTGAAATGTGGATGGCCAACACCGAGCACCCCGTACACAAGGGACAAAGGCTCAAGGTGAAAGCCGTCGAAGGTTTAACCCTGATCGTCACACCCCTGTAACAAGGAGAATGAACCATGGTCATCAATCTTTCCCTCGTGCTCCTGGTCATGCTGATCGCCTTCCTGGTCAGCGCCATCCGCATCCTGCGCGAATACGAGCGGGCGGTGGTATTCCTGCTGGGCCGATTCTATACGGTGAAAGGACCGGGATTGATCATCATCATCCCGATCCTCCAGCAGATGGTGAAAGTGGACCTGCGCACCATCGTGATGGACGTTCCGACCCAGGATGTCATTTCTAGGGACAATGTCTCCGTCAAAGTCAGCGCGATCGTATTCTTTCGGGTGATCGACCCGGAGAAAGCGGTGATCCAAGTCGAGCATTATTACAATGCGACCAGCCAGATGGCCCAAACGACGCTTCGGTCGGTGCTGGGCCAGCACGAGTTGGATGCGATGCTGGCCGAAAGGGACAAGCTCAATGTGGCCATCCAGGCCATTTTGGATCAGCAGACCGAGTCCTGGGGCATCAAGGTGACCAATGTGGAGATCAAACAGATGGATTTGAACGAAACCATGATCCGGGCCATCGCCCGACAGGCCGAAGCCGAGCGGGAGCGCCGCGCCAAGGTGATTCACGCCGAAGGGGAACTGCAGGCGTCGCAGAAATTGGTGGAGGCGGCGCAAACTCTGGCCCAATCGCCCCGGGCCATTCAATTGCGTTATCTGCAGACGCTGACCGAGATCGCCGGTGACAAATCCAATACCATCGTTTTTCCATTGCCGATCGACATGCTGGAGTCCATCGGCATCGGCGCCAAACGGGATTAGCCGGAAACGGCGGCTACCCCGCTAACGGGATGGTCTGCCTGTGGCGGGGAACTCCTGCGCTTTCAACCGTTGTAGCCAGGAATCCGCCACCTTGTTCAGCCCCGCATCGGAAAAATGGACGCCGTATCGGTCGGTTGCGCCGGTCCACTCATCCGTGTTGGGCCCTGGATAGATTTTCTGATCAGGGTTCGGCAGTTCCATTTGCGCTCGTTCGACATCCTGGCTGAAGGTATCGCCATTCCAGGAGGCCACGGCCACATAGATCGGAGCATCGACACCCTGTTTTCTAATGCTGCCCAGCATGTCCAAGAAACTCGCCTTATATTTCGCCTCGGCAGTATTCAGGGAGGTATCCTGCTCGCCTTGATGCCAGAACATCTGGGTGATTCTGAAGCCACGGCCGTGTAATGCCTCGATCGCCGCCAGAATCCTATGATGCAGATCGCCATCGCTCTTCCAGCGCCCAATCGGGGTTCCGGTAGCGCCGACGGATGCGATCAACACCGTACCGTAGAGTCCCGCCTCGATCACCCGATCGGCAAATCGGGTCCATACGCTCCCCCGATCGCCGGTCGCTCCCAGCAGGGGGTCGGCGGCCCTATAACATTTTCCTCTGAAAAAGTTGTAGACCTTCCTCTTAGGCGTGTATCGCACCTCGCCATGATTGGCCGAGTTGGATTGACCCATGGCCAACATGACCATCGTCTTTCCCTGTAGGGATTGGCAGTCCACTTCCTGTTTTTCCGATAGGTCTTCATACTCCCACTTGAACATATAGGCGCAGGAAGTCGTCATCAGGACCGATCCGCACAGGATAAATGCTGCGATTATTCGAATGCTTGTCATACGAGAAGGGTTGTCGTTTTTTGGCCAGGCCGGGCGTCTTCTCGCCAGCGGCCACCGTCATCATGGTCTCACTGCGGCTTGTGCTGCGCGTGCCGGGCGATGTCGATCCGCCGCGTCACCCACACTTGGCCCTATTGGAGCACATAATCGATAAAGCGCTCCAGCGCGGCGATGCGTCCTGGCCGCCCGCTCAGCCGGCAATGGCCGATCGACAATATCTTGAGATTACCGGCGCCTTCGGCATCCTGTGGATGGATTTGCAGCGGTTGCGCGATTTCGTTTCAGCCATAGGAAACAAAGGCTGAATGTCATGCCCGCCGGTGTATGGCCGGAGTTTGGGAACGAACGCCATTGCCTCGGAAACGGTCTTTCCTGCATGGGTCACGGCATAGGCAGGCGAACGTCCAATATCTCGCTGTCGCCGGGAAAGGTTCCCACCCAAACCCATTGGTCCTTCGCCCTGGCGGTTTCGAGAACCTTCCTAAGCTCCTGGAAACGAGGATGGGTGGGCAGGAGAAAAAGAAAGGAAGGCCGTAGCACCAGGCGCACTTTCAAGCTCGGCTGCGGTTTCTGGATGAACTCGATGGAATCGACGTGATCCTCGTTGAAAGGGGCGGCAAAGTGGCATAGGCCGGCATCGGGATCGTAGGCGACAAATATCACGCTGCCTTCTACGACGGCGCGGCGGACAAACTGAATATCCAGCTTCCCCGCTCCCTCGTCCTGAATCCGGCACTTTTTTCCCGTATCGGTATTGAAAGAGACGATATGCGTGGCGGGGTCTTCGGCAAAGGCATTCACCTTGGTGAATTCATAGCTTTCGTTCATGTTTTCTCCTCGACTGTAGCCACTGCCCAATAGCATCAAGACCAGCAAAGACAATCGAAAAATCAAGTTCATCGGTTCAAATCCCCATCGGCAACGACCCTATCCTTTTGCCGCCGCAAGGTTGCGATCACGGCTAATCCGATGAGCCTGCAGGCTGTTCTCCGCCGCGCTGACCGGAAAGTCTTTACCGGCGAGATCCGGACGGAACGGATAGTTTTCATTGGCCGGCGTGATCTTGTCTTGAGTTGCGGAGGGCGATACGCCGCATCGCGCTTTCCATTCGTCCACGGTGAGGGGTTTGTCCGAGAGCGAGGGGTCCAGCACGCGCTTTTCCACGCCGCCGCCGGGTTGCTCGACATCGACGATAGGCGCCACATGATAACCCCACTGGACGGCTTGAGGATTTCCGTTTCTATCGGGGAAAGTCACGGGAGTGCCATCGGCTTTTTTGGCGGCCAGATTACCTTTGGACCAGAGTTTCTCGCTGGCAAATCCTTTTTTCTCCATCATGTCGCACATCATGCGGGCTCGGGCGTAACAGCAATCGACCGGATAATCGAAGGGAACATCCGTTTTCTTGAATTCATCCATGAGCGATTGCGCCTCGGCTGGGGTCATCGAGTGTTTCAGTGGACAGGCCGCCGTCGTGCAGGCTGCCGGATTTCCACCGCCTGCCGAACTGGGCGGGGTCGGCTTTTTTTCATCGCTCATGCCGGCTTTCCTTCGGCGGTGGCGGCGAGGACGTGATCGAGCCAGGTCAGGGCCTTCTTCTCCAATCGCACGGC
>JAQTSI010000027.1 GCA_028711365.1 Methylococcaceae bacterium | reverse complement strand
TTGCCATATAAGATCGAACTCAATGAGTGGGGGCAGGTCGTGATGAGCCCGGCAAGCAGTCGCCACAGCATTTTACAAGGACTGCTGATTGATGCACTGAATCGTTTGAAGGATGACGGATTAGTATTTCCCGAATGCCCGATTCAAACCTCAAAAGGCGTCAAAGTGCCTGATGTAGTTTGGGTTTCCAGCCGATTCTTGAGCGAGCATACGGACGAAAACCCTTTTAGCCAGGCGGCGGAAGTTTGCATTGAAGTCTTGTCCCATTTCAATTCACTCAAGGAAATGGAGGAAAAGCGTGAGCTTTACTTCGCACGTGGTGCGTTGGAAGTTTGGATTTGTGATGAGCGAGGCGGACTCCTTTTTTATGATTGCAAAGGCCAGATTCCAGCCTCGCGGATATTTCCTGGAATCAGGCAGATTGAATCCAAGTTACTGCATTAATCTTTAAAAATCATGCCCTCACCCCCAAGCTCTCCCGGCGGGCAATGTCGTTAAGCAAGGGGCAGGTCGTCGTTCCGGCTTGGAACGCGAACCTAGGCTCCAGGGATGGTAAAGCTTGGAAACATCCATGCGACCTAGATTCCGGCATTTCCTGCCGGAATGACGGCTTAACTTAATTGGCATTACTCCCGGAGGGAGGCGTAAAGAACCACATCTATGGAGTACTGAATGATTATAAACGGCGTACAAATCGACGAAACCTTCGCCGAAGCCTTTCCGATGAAAGGCACCAGGGTCATCATCACCGCCCAGAATCTGAAATGGGCTTACCATTCGGCGCAAGCCTTCGCCGGCTTCGCCACTTCGGTCATCGCCTGCGGCTGCGAAGCCGGCATCGAGCGCGAACTCGATCCCTCGGAAACCCCGGACGGCCGTCCCGGGGTTTCGGCGATGATCTTCGCCATGGGCCCGAAGGGATTGGCCAAGCAATTGGAAACCCGCGCCGGTCAGTGTGTGCTGACTTCTCCGACCTCGGCATTGTTCGCCGGAATCGACGAGGGTGAGAAGATTCCCCTGGGGAAAAATCTGCGCTATTTCGGCGACGGCTTCCAGATTTCCAAGGCGCTCAATGGCAAGCGTTACTGGCGCGTGCCGGTGATGGATGGCGAATTTCTCACCGAGGAAACCACCGGCATGGTCAACGCGGTGGGCGGCGGCAATTTTTTGATTCTGGCCGACTCCCAACCCCAAGCTCTGGCCGCTTGTGAAGCCGCCATCGAGGCCATGAAGAAAGTTCCCAACGTCATCATGCCCTTCCCCGGTGGCGTGGTGCGTTCCGGTTCCAAAGTGGGCTCCAAGTACAAATCGCTCAATGCTTCCACCAACGATGCCTTCTGTCCGACCCTGAAAGGCCAGACCAAGACCGAGCTGTCGCCGGAAATCGAGTCGGTGATGGAAATCGTCATCGACGGACTTTCCGAACTGGACATCAAGCAATCCATGCGCGCCGGCATCCAGGCGGTGTGCGACATCGGCGCTGGCGGCGGGGTTCGCCGCATCAGCGCCGGCAACTACGGCGGCAAACTGGGGCCTTTCCTGTTCCACCTGCAGGAAATCATGGGCTAGCCCTCACCCCTGCCCCTCTCTCATAGAGCATGGGTATCTACACAAGTCGGAAAGGGTAGAAAAATCAACTCCTTCCCCCACGCAGGGGGACAAATCGGCAGGACAGCCGATTTGCACGGCGAAGCCGCCCGGAGGGGGCTGGACAGGGATAGTCCAGCCTGAACGTTGGGATGGGGGTAGAAGCTTGCCGAAACCCAGAAGCGGCGCATAGGATCGGCGTTCAACCCCACCCTAACCCTCCCCTGGGGGAGGGGACTTGTGTAGATACCTATGCTCATAGAGAGGGGATTACAAGATCTAAAGGCCGCCCCACTTATTTCGCGAGGACAATATGACCGCACTTACTTTTACACTGAAAGTTTCATTGCAACAGCGCGTGGATTGCTCGCTGCTGGTTGCGGACAATCTGAGGGATAAATCTCTGGCAGAAATTGCTGCACTTGAATTGCAATCCGGCAACCGCAAGCTGCGCGCCGATGAAATCTTCACCATCGAAGGCGACGACACGACCCGCATCGTCTTCAAAAATGCCTCAGCCAAGCTGGATTACATCGGCAAGGGCCAGACCAGCGGCTGCACCACCGTCGAAGGTGATGTCGGCGCCTACGCCGGGATGCAGATGAAGGGCGGCTGCCTGTGCATCAGCGGCAACACCGGCGCTTACGCCGCCTGCGAGCTGAGAAACGGCGAAATCAACATCGGCGGCAATGCCGGGGATTATCTGGGCGCGGCCCTGCCCGGCAACAAGAAGGGCATGCAAGGCGGCGTGGTGATCGTGAAAGGGAACGCCGGCGACCGCGTGGGCGATCATCTGCGGCGCGGGGCGATCCTCATCGAAGGCAATGCCGGGGACTATTTGGGCGCGCGCATGACTGCCGGCACCATCGGTATCCTGGGCACGGTCGGCGTCTACCCCGGTTATGCCATGAAGCGCGGCACCTTGCTGCTGTTGCAGGCCCCGGCCAAGATCCCGGCCACTTTCAATGATTGCGGCGCCCATACCTTGGGCTTCCTGCCCTTGCTGCTGAAAAGTTTTAGGGCCTACAAGACGCGGTTCGGCGAACTTGCCGACTCGGTCAAGAGGGTACGACGCTATGCCGGCGACCTTTCCGATGCGGGTAAGGGCGAGATACTCGTCGTGCTCTGATCGGCATGAGGACGGTTTTTTTGTGATCGACTCCGAGGGATCGCCATGAACGACAAACCGCTAGACGATGCGTTCATCGAGAAAGAACTCGACGAAGAAGACCGGGGTACAGAGTCCCGCCGCCCCGAAATTGGCAGCGGGATGGTCAAAAAGGCGATTCAAAGGGTGATTTGCCCTGCTTGAGCATGACCTTGCCGCGGAACAGGGCGGCAAGGGCCGCGCCGGCTAGGATCGCGGTAATGTCCATGAAGATTCCCAGTAAGAAGTTATGCTCCTTGAATTGTCCACCCAACAGGGGTTTCAGCAGCAGGTGCATCCAAAAAAGAAATCCCAGGTAATACACGATCACGCCCCCAGCCATCCACGGCAGAATGGGTAGCTTCAGCTTGTCGGCGGTTTGGTAATACCAGAATGCAATCGCCAGGATGGCGAGAGCGGAAACGGCACCAATCATGGTTTTCTCCTGATCAAGAGGGTATGAAACGAATGGATTGATAGGGTGACGATCAACTCATCGCCGCCACCCGGTTTCGTTCCCGGAGGAGGGCGGCCACCTCGGCCAGGGATCGAAACGCGGTTTCCGCCAGCGCTTTCACCGATTCGGGGGCGGACCTGGCCAACACCAGGACAGGAAACGCGCCGGCACGACGGGCGGCGATGAGACCGGTAGGGGAATCTTCCAACACCAGGCAATGTTCGGGAAATACCTCCAGGCGCCGGGCCGCTTCGAGAAACAAATCCGGCTCCGGCTTGCCCACGGCTACCTGGTCGCGGGTCACGGTAACCGGAAAGCGGCCTTCCAGTCCTCCCCTACACAGGCATGCCCGGGCATAGGGGGCGTCGCTGTTGGTCGCCAGCGCGTAGGGGATATGATTCGAGTCGAGAACCGTCAGCAATTCAAGCAAGCCCGGCATAGGCGCCACCCCTCGGGTTTGCAAATGCTCCCACCAGTAACGCGCGGCCAGGTCGAAGAAACGATCGCGGTCGAAACTCCCGCCCATTCTATCCTCCAAAGCCGCCTCGACATCATCGGCATGTCGACCGAACAGGGAGTGAAGAAACTCGTCATCGAGCATTAGTCCGAATTCGGCCGAAGCTTGCCTCCAGGCGGAGGCGTAAGTCGGCTCGGTGTCCAGCACCAAGCCGTCCATGTCGAAAATGACCGCCCGAAATTCGGGAAGTTGCCTGCTCATCGGTCAGAAACTCCTTACCAGGCGGTCGGCAGCGGCTTGAGAATATGGATGGTCCGTCCCTGTATGGACAGATAACCACCGGTGCTCAGATCCTTCATGATCTTGCTGATCATTTCCCGGGAGGAGCCGACATGGTTGGCCAGGTCTTGATGGCTGATCTTGTCCTTGATGACCAATTCGTCATTATCCACCGTCGCCAATTCGTGCAGGGTTTTTGCCAAGCGTGTATAGACATCGTTCAAGGCCAGCCCTCGCACGTTATTGGTCAAGGTTCTCACCCTCCGGGTCAAGCCGCGCATGACGCCAAAAGCCGCTTCTTCCGGATGCTGGAGCAGCCATTTCGCGAACACCTGCTTGGGGATCAGGGCGCAAAGCGTAGGTTCGAGGGTGATGATCGAAGCTGAACGCGGTTCGTCGTCGAGCAGGGACAGTTCGCCGAAATACGACCCGCTTTTCTGGATCGACAGGGTGACGCTCTTGCCCGATTCACTGTCGAGAAAGACTCGAACCTTGCCGGAAAGAATGATGAATAAGGGACCTGCCGCATCACCCTCGCTGATGATGAGGCTGTTTTTCGGAAAGTTTCGCTTCGTCGCGCTTTCAGCGAGTGAAGCCAGGACTTTTTCCGGAACTTCCGCAAAGGGGGGAATCTGTTTAAGGCAAGTCAGAATATCCAGATGCACGATGATTAACCTCAAGAGTGGGAGCAACTTCCACGAGGCCAGTGAGCCGAAGCCAATCGGTGGTTACGGCGCCCCATTGTCGCGACATAAGCTCGAATAGCCGTAGGCGCTTTTTACCGCGAGTTCGGTCACTCGGCGAGGAAAAAGCGGTACGGAATGACATCAATGATAACGACACGGCTGACAGGATCAAGGCCTTTCCACGCGATGAGAGAAAGGCTGGCTCTTAAGTCCGAGTCAACCGGATCTTATGGGTCTGGCTTGGGCTTGGCGAACAGGAAACTGCTGAAGTTCAGCGTTGCGCACCCATGCAGGATTTGGCTTTCAAATGGAGGATGCGGCTCCTTTTTCGACTCGATCCCCACGGACTTTCAAAGGGAGAAATTCTTGGTTTTCCCGATCCCGTTCGCTTGCTCGGGCGCCGCGGCGCAATTGCCCCGTTTGTTGCAACGGAACTTTCGGATCGTCGATGGAATCGAGAGTTTCACCCGGAACATCTCGTCCGCCGGGATCACGAGCCACCAGGATTTCGCCCTGGTTGATACCCGCGTTGGGATTTTCGGGAATTACGAAGTAAAGACCGGCACAGGAAAAGGTAAGCATGAGATGGAGGACGAAAGTGTGGTTCACGGCTTAACTCGGCTTGATGGGTTCTGTTCGGCGGTCGCTGGGCTCCTCGCAAGAAGGAACCGGTCGTCTGTGGAATCAATTTAACGAAATAGGCCAGAAATTGCTGTGAACTATTACCCCGTTTTTGACTCGGCAGTCTGATACCTTTATAGTTCAGCCCCTTACTGCACCTCGGGTGCTCGGCCGATGTTCGTCGCGTTCGAGTTAAACGGGAAGCCGGTGCGCGGAATGAACCATTCCGCAAAGCCGGCGCTGCCCCCGCAACGGTAAGCGAGTTTAGGCCCATCAATTAAGTCACTGCGTGAGTCTCACGCGGGAAGGCGATGAGCCCGATGCCTCGGCATCCCTCGCGAGCCCGGATACCGGCCCCAGGCGCATGAAACAGGCATCGCGGAGGGCGATCCTGCCAGCCTGGCGGCGGCTGTGAAGCCTGCCTCGGACTGGCGGTCCTCCTCGATCTCGCGCTAATCCAGACCATGCGGGTGAGCATGGTCCATCGAGGCTTCCGAGCATGAAATCCCAACTCTCTTTCTGTCTGTTGACGGTCTGCATGACTGCATTGGCCGAACCGCAATCCCTGCCCCCGGTGGTGGTCACCGCCACCCGAACCGCCCAAACCGTGGATGAAACCCTGGCATCCGTCAGCGTCATTTCACGCCAGGACATCGAAATCCAGCAGCCGCTGTCGGTACAGGACGCCCTGCGCGGCGTTCCCGGCTTGGGCATCAGCAATGCCGGCGGCTTGGGCAAAGCCTCGGACGTATTCCTGCGGGGAACCAATTCGGGCCATGTGCTGGTGCTCGTCGATGGCGTCCGGGCTGGCTCGGCGACTTTGGGCACGACGGCGTTTCAGGACATTCCCATCGATCAGGTAGAGCGCATCGAGATCGTGCGCGGCCCACGCTCCAGCCTTTACGGTTCGGAAGCCATCGGCGGGGTGATCCAGATTTTCACCCGCAAGGGTGGCGAGGGACACAAGCCTTTCCTGAGCGCGGGCGCCGGCAGTTACGACACTTACAAGGTCTCCGGCGGCATTTCCGGAGGGGACGAACGCGCCTGGTATCAACTGAGCGCCGGGGAGATTGATACCCGTGGCATCAATGCCTGCCAGGGCAGGCCATTTCCCGCGGGCGGCGGTTGTTACACCTTTGAGCCGGACAAGGACGGTTACGAAAATACCTCAGGTTCGGCCCGGGCCGGCTACCGTTTCGACGATGGAGCCGAATTGGAAGCCAGCCTGCTCCAGGCGGAAGGCCGCAACCACTATGACGGCACCCTGGTCAACCAGTCGAGAACGACTCAACAGCTCATGGGTGGCAAGCTGAAATTGGCTCCCCGGTCTTTCTGGGACGCGACCCTGAGAATCGGCAATAGCCTGGATCAATCGGACAATGACTTGAACGGACTATTCAAATCCCGTTTCGACACCTCGCGGTTCAGCCTCTCCCAGCAGAATGACTTCATCCTGACCAAGAACCATCTGCTCAGCGCCGGTTTCGATTATTACGACGACTCGATCACCAGCACCGAGCATTACCAGCGCCATTCGCGGGACAACAAGGCCGGCTTCCTGCAATACCAAGGGGAACTATCCGGTCACAAGCTGGCCCTATCCATGCGCCATGACAGCAATCAACAATTCGGCGGTAAGAGCACGGGAAATGCCGCCTGGGGTTATGGCTTCGGCGAAGCCTTGCGGTTGAGCGCATCCTTCGGCACCGCGTTCAAGGCGCCGACCTTCAACGATCTCTACTGGCCGGCATCGGCCTATTATTCGGGCAATCCCAAGCTCAGGCCGGAATCATCGGCAAGCTTCGAGGTCGGGGGCAAGGGCAAGCTGGCCGGCGTGGACTGGGCGGTCAATGGCTACCAGACCCAAGTGGATGAGATGATCACTTTCGACGCCCAGAGCAAGAAGCCGCAGAATATCGCCAAGGCCGAGATACTCGGCCTGGAGGGGCAGGTTTCCGCCCGAATTTTCGGTTGGCAAGCCCGCTTCAACCTGTCTTGGCTCGATCCCGTCAATCGGGGTTCCGGACCGAACCATGGCAATCTTCTGCCACGCAGGGCGCAACAGATGTCTCGTCTGGATCTGGACCGCGCCTTCGGCCGGTTCCGCGTCGGGTTGACCGTGAACCAGGAAGGGCGCCGTTTCGACGATTTGGCCAACACGATTCGATTGCGCGGTTTCACCACCGTAGATCTGCGTGCCGGTTATGAGCCGTTTCGGGATATACTCGTCGAGGGGCGCATCGGCAACCTTTTCAATGAACATTACCAAACCGCTTATCTCTACAATCAAATGGGTATGAACCTGTTCCTGTCGGTGAGTTATAAACCCGGTGAGACGCTTTAGCCCATGAGCCGCACCGATTTCAGCGCCGAGGAAATCGCCGCCGTTTACCGGGCCATCTTCGAACGGCGTGACATGCGCCACTTCCGTCCCGACCCGGTGGAACCGGCGCTGTTGCGGCGTCTGTTGGCGGCGGCCCATCACGCCCCCAGCGTCGGTTTCATGCAGCCTTGGCGCTTCATCCGCATCACCGATGCGGATCTGCGCCTTAGTATCCATGGCCTGGTGGAAAGTGAGCGGCGGCGAACCGCCGAGGCGTTGGGCGAACGCGGCGACGAGTTCATGAAGCTCAAGGTGGAAGGCATCAGCGAGTGCGGCGAGCTGCTGGCGGCGGTGCTGGCCGATGGGCGCGACAAGCAGGTCTTCGGCCGCCGCACCCTGCCGGAAATGGATCTGGCTTCGGTCGCCTGCGCCATCCAGAACCTCTGGCTGGCCGCCCGCGCCGAGGGTTTGGGGATGGGATGGGTTTCCCTGTTCGATCCTGCCGAACTGGCGCAACTGCTGCGCATCCCCGCAGGGGGCAAGCCCGTGGCCCTGCTCTGCCTGGGGTATGTGGAAGAATTCTATCCCCGTCCCATGCTGGAAATGCAGGGCTGGGAACGGCGCCTTGCATTGGACGAAACGCTGTTCGAGAATCGCTGGGGAGAATTTCCGGTAGCGAACTAGCCGCATCGAACTGTCGCCTCCTGGACCGCTACGGTATATTAGCCCCTCCCGTCCCACTCGATGCAACAGGTTTCCACGTTTCCCCATGCCGAAAAACCGCACCACCCGGTTCGACGTCCCGGTCGAATCCCTAAGCGCCAGCGAAGCCGAGGCCGAACTGGCCGAACTGGCCGAACTCATCGCCTGGCATGACGAGCTTTATTTCCGGCAGGATCAGCCGGAGATCAGCGATGCCGAATACGACGCCTTGCGCATGCGTAACCTGGCCCTCGAAACCCGCTTTCCCGCGCTGGTCCGCGCCGACAGCCCTTCCCTGCGGGTCGGGGCGGAACCTGCCGCAGGTTTTCGCAAACACCGGCACAGCGTCCCCATGCTGTCTTTGGGCAATGCCTTCAGCCGGGAAGACATGCAGGATTTCGTCGAGGGTTTGCGCAATTTCATGCGGGAACTCAAGGATCCGGCCATGCCGATCGATCTGCTGTGCGAAACCAAGGTCGATGGCCTTTCCTTGAGCCTACGCTACGAGAATGGCCGGCTGGTCGGTGGCGCCACCCGGGGCAGCGGGGTGGAAGGTGAGGATGTGACCGCCAATGTGCGCACCGTGGAGGTCATTCCAAAACTCCTGGCCGGCGATGGCTGGCCGCAGGTAATGGAGGTGCGTGGCGAGATCTATATGAGCGATGAGGATTTCCTCGCGCTCAATGCCCGCCAGGAGGCCGCGGCAGAGAATCTGTTCGCTAACCCGCGCAATGCCGCGGCGGGAAGCCTGCGCCAGCTCGACCCCTCCGTCACGGCCCAACGTCCCTTACGCTTTTTCGCTTACGCCTGGGGCGAGGTTTCCGAGCCCCTGGCCGAAACCCAGTGGGAAGCGCGGCAGAAGCTGAAAAGCTGGGGTTTTTTGCTGAACGAACCGGCCAAACGGGTGAAGGTGGCCGGGGAGGATTTCGCCGAGTTGTTCGATTATTACGACGAAATCCAGTCCCGCCGCTCGAGTTTGGGTTTTTCCATCGATGGCGTGGTGGTCAAGGTGAACCGCCTGGATTGGCAGGCGCGCCTGGGTTTCGTCAGCCGTTCGCCGCGCTGGGCCATCGCCTGGAAATTCCCGCCGGAACAGGCTTTGACGGCGGTTCGAAACATCACAGTACAGGTGGGAAGAACCGGGAAGATCACTCCGGTGGCCAATCTGGAGCCGATCAATGTCGGCGGAGTGCTGGTTTCCCGCGCGAGCCTGCACAACCAGGGCGAGATTCGGCGTAAGGATATCCGCGAGGGTGATACGGTCATCGTCCAGCGCGCCGGTGATGTGATCCCCCAGGTGGTGGCCGTGGTGCTGGATAAGCGTCCGATTGACGCCCAACCCTACCGTTTCCCGCAAACCTGTCCGGATTGCGGCGAGCCTTTGGTGCGCAACCCCGGCGAGGCCGACACCTTCTGCGTCAACGGCCTGAATTGCCCGGCCCAGGCCATGGAGCGACTGATCCATTTCGTCTCCCGCGATGCGTTCGACATCGAGGGGCTGGGCGTGAAAAACATCGAATCCTTCTATGCCAGGGAATTGATCCGCACCCCGGTGGACATTTTCACCTTGGCGCAGCGGGATGGCGAGAACGGCCCGCCCCTACGCGAATGGGAAGGTTGGGGCGAGGTTTCCGCGCGCAAGCTGTTCGACGCCATCGAGCGAGTGCGGACCATTGCCCTGGACCGCTTCATCTATGCTCTGGGGATCCCCCAAGTGGGACAGAGCACCGCGCGTCTGCTGGCCCGCCATTACCTCACCTGGACCCATTGGCGCGAATGTATGGAAAAGGCCGGGGAAGGCGTGGCGGAATATTACGATCAACTAATATCGATCAATGGCATAGGCCAGAACATGGCGAGGGACATCGTCGCCTTTTTCCATGAGAAGCAGAACCGCGAGATTCTGGACCGCTTGCTGCTGCCTGGAGAAGGCATGCCGGCCTTGTTGACGGTGGTCGACTTCGAACCGCCGCAGACGGTGTCGCCTGTCGCGGGCAAGACCGTGGTGTTCACCGGCTCCCTGGAAACCATGAGCCGCAACGAAGCCAAGGCCAGGGCGGAGAGCCTGGGGGCGAATGTCGCCGGATCGGTGTCGAAAAAGACCGATTACGTGGTGGTGGGCGCCGATGCCGGTTCCAAGGAGAAGAAGGCCCGCGAGTTGGGGTTGACCCTGCTCAGCGAGCAGCAGTGGCTGGAATTGATCGGCGGCTGATGGCCTCACGGTCAACGCCACCTTTGTCTCGAATCGGACAAATACCCTTTCAATCCTATGGGATGTGCTTTTCCTGACAAGCCAAAGCCTTCCTGTTCCCAAAAATAAGATTACAAAACAAAAGCCTGACGAATCAATAATCGCCTCATTGTGCTGGCATGTCTTGTGCTTTTTTCAAGTTAAACCGCTTGAGGAGCCCCGGAGTGAACGATTACCTGATGCTTTTGCTCGGCACCGCCCTGGTCAATAACGTGGTGCTGGTCAAATTCTTGGGATTATGCCCTTTCATGGGCGTTTCCAAGAAACTGGATTCGGCCATCGGCATGGGCTTCGCCACCACCTTCGTCCTCACTTTGACTGCGGTGGCGAGCTGGTTCATCGAACATTACATCCTGGCGCCGCTGGAAATCGGGTTTCTGCGCATCCTGTCTTTTATCCTGGTGATCGCCGCCGTGGTGCAGTTCACCGAGATGGTGGTGCGCAAGACCAGCCCGGTGCTCTATCAGGTATTGGGCATCTTTTTGCCCTTGATCACCACCAACTGTGCGGTGCTGGGGGTCGCCCTGCTGAATATCCAGCAGCAATACGATTTCCTCCACAGCGCCTTGTTCGGCTTCGGCTCCGCCTTAGGTTTCACCTTGGTCATGGTGATTTTTGCCGGTATTCGCGAACGGATCGCTTTGATGAGCGTCCCGGACGTCTTCGTCGGCCCGCCCATCGCTTTCATCACGGCGGGAATTCTGTCCTTGGCGTTCATGGGCTTCGCCGGTTTGAACGCACACTGAACCCATAAGGAGAACACATGTATATTCTGTTCGCCATCATCAGTCTGACCGGAATGGGCCTGGGGCTTGGGTTTCTGCTCGGGGCGGCGGCGCGTTATCTGAAAGTGGAGGAAAATCCGCTCATCGATGAAATCGAAAGCTTGATGCCGGGCTCGCAGTGCGGCCAATGCGGTTATCCAGGCTGCAGGCCCGCCGCCGAAGCCCTGGTGGCGGGGGATGCTCCGGCCACCCTGTGTCCGCCGGGAGGAAGGGCTTTGGCTGAGCAGTTAGCCAACAAGCTATCCATCGATCTCGACCTCTCCGACATGGAAGATCAGGTGCCGATGGTGGCCCGCGTCGATGAATCCAATTGCATCGGCTGCACCCGCTGTTACAAGGTCTGTCCCACCGATGCTTTGGTGGGAGCCCCCAAACAGATTCATGCCGTGGTCGCCGATGCGTGCATCGCATGCTCCAAATGCGTGGACGTGTGTCCGACCGAGTGCCTGCGCCTGCATCCGGTGAAAGTCACCCTGCGCAATTGGCGCTGGCCCAGTCCTGAACCGGCGACGGCCAAGGCGGCTTGATATGTCCCTGTTCTCCTCGTTTTGGCAACCTAAAAAGATCCGTGGCGGGGTGCATCCCGAGCCGCGCAAGGCGGCGACATCCGATCGGCCCATCGATGTCGCTTTCCCGATGCCGGCCATGCTCTATCTTTCGCTGCAACAGCATGTCGGCCAACCCGCCGAACCCGTCGTCAAGGTAGGCGAGCGCGTGCTCAAGGGGCAGTTGCTGGCGATAGGGCAGGGGGCGATCTCGGCCTCGGTGCATGCGCCGACTTCGGGTCTGATTGATGACATCATGGATTATCCCTCGGCGCATCCCTCGGCATTGCCATCGCCTACGCTGTTGCTGGAACCGGATGGAGAAGATCGCTGGATAGACGGCCTAGCAGAAATCGATCCGTTCAGCCTGACGCCACAAGAGGTCTGCGACCGGGTCGGCGCGGCCGGGGTGGTGGGCATGGGCGGTGCGGCCTTTCCCTCGGCGGTCAAGCTGAATCTGGGGCGTCGCACCCGGATTCAGACCTTGCTGATCAACGGTGGCGAGTGCGAACCCTATCTGAGTTGCGACGATCGGCTCATGCGCGAACGTGCGGCGGACATCGTCGATGGCATCAACATCATGCTGCATGGTCTGGAATGTAACAAGGCGATCGTCGGCATCGAGGACAACAAGCCGCAGGCCTATGCCGCCATGTGTGATGCCGCCAGGCCCCATGGCGGGAAGATCGAGGTGGCGCAGGTGCCATCGCTTTACCCCATGGGTTGGGACAAACAACTGATCCGTTATCTGACCGACAAGGAAGTGCCCGCCGGCGGTCGCGCCGCCGATGTGGGGGTGCTGATGCACAACGTGGGAACCGCCTATGCGGTTCAGCAAGCCATCCGTTTTGGCAAACCCTTGATCAGCCGCATCGTGACGGTCAGCGGCGATGCCGTGCGGGCGCCACGCAATGTGGAGGCGCCGATCGGCACGCCCTTGGCCGATCTGCTCGGTTTCTGCGGCTATCAATCCGAGGCGGTGGCGCGTTACGTCATGGGTGGGCCGATGATGGGCGATGCCCTGCCGCACCCGAACGTGCCCTTGGTCAAGGGGGCTTGCGGCATCCTGGCGCTGACCGAAACCGAGCTGGCCGCCTCGGATGCCAAAGCCTGCATCCGCTGTTCGCGTTGCGTTTCCTCCTGTCCGGTGGGGCTCTTGCCTTTGGAGATGATGACCCGCATCCGCGCCGGTCAATTGGAGGCCGCGATCGGCTATGGATTGAAGGATTGCATCAGTTGCGGTTCCTGTTCCTATGTGTGTCCGTCGCAAATCCCCCTGGTGCATTATTTCAAATATGCCAGCGGCGAGCTGGTGTCCCGTCAGCAGGCTCAGCACAAGGCCGAGCAGACCAAGCGCCTGGCGGAGGAAAAACAGGCCCGGATCGATCGCTACAAGCAGGAACAGGCGGCTTTGGCGGCCCAGCGCAAGGCCAAGAGCCAGCAGCAAAAAAGAGGAGAAGCGGCATGAACAGACTATTGGCTAGCGCGCCGTTCGCCCGCTCGGACAGTCAGGTGCAGGCGATCATGAAATGGGTGATGCTGGCCCTTAGCCCCGCGACCCTGTTCGGTATTTTCATTTTCGGCTGGCCGGCATTGCTCCTGTTTGCCGTCACCCTGTTATCGGCCCTGTTTTTTGAAGCCGCTTGTCTGGCCTTGGCGGGACGGGCGGTCAAGCCGACTTTGCTGGATGGCTCCGCCCTGCTGACCGGCTGGCTCATCGGCATGAGCCTGCCGCCTTGGGCGCCCTGGTGGATCGGCGTGGTGGGCTCGGCTCTGGCGATCATCGTGGGCAAGCAGGTTTACGGCGGCATCGGTCAGAATCTGTTCAATCCGGCCATGCTGGCGCGGGTGGCTTTGCTGGTTTCCTTCCCCCTGGAAATGACCACCTGGATTCATCCGGCGCCTTTGTTTTCTGCTTCGGCCCCCGGCTTGCTGGAAAGCTTCGCCATCACCTTCGGCGGGGCAGCCGCGGCGGACGGCATGACCGGCGCGAGCCTGATCGGCCACGTGAAAACCGAATTCTCGCAAGGACATGGGTTGAGCGAGGCGCTGAATTCCGGCGGTTATGCCTTCATCAAGTCCTTCCTGGGCTGGCGCAGCGGCAGCCTGGGGGAAACCTCCTCCCTGCTGCTGATCGGCGGTGGGATCTGGCTGATGCGGAAAAAGGTCATCACCTGGCATATCCCCTTGTCCATGCTGATGACGGTGGCGTTGATGGCGGGCCTGTTCAATTGGATCGACGCAGAGCATTATCCTGGACCCTGGTTTCATCTGACGTCGGGCGGTCTGACTCTGGCCGCTTTCTTCATCGCCACCGATTATGTGACTTCGCCCAATAGCGCGACCGGCCAGATCATCTTCGGCGCCGGCTGTGGCCTGATCGTTTACCTCATCCGCACTTGGGGCGCTTATCCCGAGGGGGTGGGATTCTCGGTGTTGCTGATGAATTCGCTGACGCCGGTCATCGATCATTACATCCGTCCACGGATCTATGGCCGCGACCATAAAGGCCGTCCGCTGGAATTACCTTAGAAGAGGCACGAATGAGCCGAGTCGATTTGGAACATCTGCGCGGATTGGCCGCCAACCGCTGGCAATGGCTGAGGCGGCAGTTCGACGATCTGGAGGCCCTGCGCCAACGTCTGGATTATCAGACTTATCTGCTCGCCGCCGCCGGACTGGTGGCCAGTTTGTTGCTTGGCTTCGCCGATTTGGCGACGCAAGGCTCCATCGAGCGTCGTCAGGCCGAGGATCTGCTGGCCACCCTGACCCAGGTATTGCCCGCCGGTCTTTATGACAACGATCTCTTGCAGGATACGATCACCATTCAGGATGGCGCCGAGAACGGCCTGGGTAAAACCGAGGTGTATCTCGCCCGCAAGGAGGGGGAAGTCAGTGCGGTCGCATTCAAATTGTCCGCTGCCGGCGGCTATTCCGGCCCCATCTCGCTGCTTGTGGGTTTGAACCGCGATGGCGCCGTCCTTGGCGTGAGGGTGCTCGCCCACGCGGAGACGCCGGGCTTGGGTGACAAGATCGAACGAAACAAATCCGACTGGATCCTCTCCTTCGAGGGACGCTCTCTGGAGAACACCACCGCCGAGCGCTGGCGGGTCAAGAAGGATGGGGGCGATTTCGATCAATTCGCCGGCGCCACGATCACTCCTCGTGCCGTGGTGCGCGGTGTCCAATCCGGACTGGGATTCTTCCAGCGCCATCGCGCGGAACTGGTTTCTCCACCACCTAAGGGGGCAAGATGAACGCAGAATTCGGCAAGATCACCCGGGATGGCCTGTGGGACAACAACATCATCTTCAGCCAAAGCATAGGTCTGTGCCCGCTCTTGGCGGTCACCGGCACCGCCACCAATGGCCTGGGTATGGGTCTGGCCACGGTCGCCGTGATGGTGGCCTGCAATACCCTGGTTTCCTATGTGCGGGCCCTGATTCCGCCGGAAATCCGCATTCCCATCTTCGTGGTGTTGATCGCGATGATCGTCACCCTGGTCGATATGGTGATGAATGCCTGGCTGCATGAATTGCACAAGGTGTTGGGTCTGTTCATCCCCCTGATCGTGACCAATTGCGCCATCTTAGGTCGTGCGGAAGCCTATGCCTCGCGTCAGCCGGTCGCCCAGGCGGCGATGGACGGACTCATGATGGGCCTGGGATTCACCTTGGCATTGGTGCTGCTAGGCGCTACGCGCGAGGTTCTGGGGGCCGGCACTCTGTTTGCCAATGCCTCGATGTTGCTGGGGCAATCGTTCTCCTGGCTGGAGAAGGTGATCGTCCACGACTACCGCGGTTTTCTCCTGATGGCCCTGCCGCCGGGAGGTTTTCTGATGCTGGGTTTCATCCTGGCCGGAAAGCAGATGATCGATCGTCGTTTGGCGGCGAGACAGAGCCGGCCGGCCACGATCGGGGACACGATAACGGAAATCTCGTAAACGACGGGCATCGATCATGAACGTGGGTGTGTGCTATGCGGATTCCGACCGCCAGCTATGGCTGAGGATGGAAGTTCCCGATGACAGCTCGGTCGAGGAGGCCATCCGCCATTCGGGCATCTTGAACCGGTTTCCCGAGATCGACTTGGGTAATCAGAAGGTCGGCATCTTCGGAAAATTGGTGAAACTGGATGCGCCGGTGAAGGATGGCGATCGCATCGAAATTTACCGGGCCATCACCGCCGATCCGAAAACGGTGCGCCGCCGCCGCATCGGCGACGACGATGATGACGACGATTAGTCTTAACTAGGTCGATTGAAGATGAATGAACAGAAACAGCGGGGCGTAGCCATCTGCGCCCGATTGTTGAGCGAGATCCACAAGCTGGGATTTCTGCCCGAGCAACTGAGCCAGGAGCCGGTTTTCGAGCAGGCCAGCTTTGAAACCAGCAAGGACCCTTATAGCGGCAAGGATACCCTGTGCGCTTACTGGAAGAATCCGCGCGGCCATCGCATCGGGGAAATGAAATTCCATGGCGATGGTTCATTCTATGCCGAATACGACGTGATCATGCCTCATCCTAGAGATCCGCGCTGGTTCGTGGAGGGCGTGGTCGCCTGGGGGCGCGACGATGTCATCAAGGGCGAAGCCAAGCTGCTGCCGGCGCTTGGCGACTGAATGGATAAGCCTTACGAAATCTACGACCTGCTTCAGGATTACGCCGGCGGGCCCGAACCGGTCCGTGCCGTCATCATCGGATTGGTGTGGAGCTATTGCGAAGCCGATGCCGTGGGTCTGGCCATGAGCCCCGGCATCTCGACGCGCACCCTGCCCTGGGCCGGCAGCCTGAAGGGAAGACCTTTGTCGGAGTTGGCCGGCTGGGTACGGGAGTTCGATCCTTACCAGGCCGTGATCGGCATGGCGGCGATCAATGCCGGCATCAACCGGCTGCGGCTTCTGCCCGATGGGGTCGGCCTGGAACCCAAGTCGGGCGCAAGCAACAATCTTTCGGTCTTCGAACATTTTCTTCCCCAGATTCGCGGCAAACGGGTGATCGTCATCGGGCGTTATCCGGGCCTGGACCAGTTCGCCGTCGAGCATGATCTGGATCTTACGGTATTGGAAAGGCAAGCCGGGCTGAATGATCTGCCCGATACCGCCTGCGAATATCTATTGCCGGATGCCGAATGGGTGTTCATCACCGCCAGCAGCATTCCCAACAAGACCTTTCCCCGCCTGGCGCAGTTATCCCGCGACGCCGTCACCGTGCTGATGGGACCTACCACGCCCTGGCTGCCCGAACTGTATCATTTCGGCATCGATTATCTGGCTGGAGTGGAACTCATCGACGCCGAAATCCTCCGCAATACTTTGGCCGAAGGCGGCGGGGTGAGGATCTTCGATGCCGCCGTGCGCTACCGGATCGCGGGCCTAGGCAACGCCGCCAGCCAAGCCTGGACGCGGCAGTTGATCGCCGATACGGTGACGGAAAGGGAAAGACTCAAGCAGGATATGGAAAATTGGTACGGGCTGGGCAAGACCGATCGTTTCCCGCAATTCAGCCGGCTGGATTCCATCGACCGACGCTTGTCCCGCCTGGACACCTGTTTCAAGCGGCTTTGGGATGAATGTCCCGATCATAGCATCGGTTAACCACTTCCCGCTCTTCAAACCCATTAACCCTAAGGGATCTCCCCCATGGACAAGCACGATATCCTGGATCGCAATCGCGTGATCTTATGTCATTTCGACAGCTATAGTACGGCCCTGCTATTCGCCCGTTATGGCGTCAGCGTGTTGGCTCCGAATCCCTTGCCGGAGACCGCGAGCGTCATCCCCGAGCCTAGCGATGCCGACGAACGATACGCGCCTTTGGCGGCGTTGGATGCGCTGACGGAACGGTATGGATTGGACAAGGCCCAATTGAACCTGGTCGACAATTTCCAGGAGTGGATGAATAGTCCGGAGGGCCCCATTCGCATCCATCTCGCCCGCTTCACGACCTTCGAAGCGCCCCATGCGACGATGGAACCCCATGGCGGCCTATTCAAACCCATCAGCCAAATGCGCGGCACCCCGATGATCGAGTTGAACCTGCTGCGCCAGGCTTTCAATTTGATCATGACTTGATTCCGGCGCACCCCATCACCTCCCCTATACTGGCACTGAATGGCAAGAGAGCCAAACCTTGGCGTCGGCGGGTAATGGCGAGATGAAAGGAGGCGTGCCCCTATAGCCGGATACAGGAAAGCGAGGCGGATTTGATGGGGCTGGACTTGGTGGCCAAAGCCGGCTTCGATCCTGCCACAAGCATCCAGTTCTGGATCAAAATAGGGAAGGCCGGCGCCACGCAACCGATGCCATGACTGTCCATCCATCCTGCCGGTGCGGATCGCGTCGAGGATTTGCGGCAAAGGCTGCCTGTGGCCATGGGGCTGAGTCGGCTGGCGCGGGAAAACGGAAACATTCCCCGGTGTGGCCTTAAAGCGGGCCTGTTTGCGAGGTAACGGGGCAATAAAAAACGCCGGGCGAAAGGGCCCGGCGTATCAAGGAGGATTGGAGCTCGCTACCAGCGATTCAGTCCACTCAAAAAGGAGGATGCCTATTCAAGTGGGTAAAATACTAACAGGGGGAATTTATTTCAGGAATGTGGCAAATTGTCGCGCGGTCGCCTGTCGCATTTATTATGATCACAGATGTTACAATCGGGACATGAACGAAGAAACATTGATCAGCATTCCTGAACCCGCGACTTCCGACAATACCGCCTGGATGAACCTGAAGTGGTTGTTCGTCCTGCGCAATCTGATCATCTGTGTGGAGGCGCTCACCATCCTCATCAGCGTGTATGGGCTGGACATACCCCTGCATCAGGCGGCTTTGACCTTCATCATCACGGCCGTGAGCGGATTCAATTGGTACACTTGGTTTCGGCTGAGTAGCGACCGTCCGGTCCAGGAAATCGAGTTGCTGATCCAATTGGGTTGCGATGTGTTGGCCATTACCGCCATTCTTTACTTTACCGGCGGCGCCACCAATCCCATCGCCTGGTTCTTTCTGTTGCCCCTCATCATCGCGGCGACCGTGCTGCCTCAGTCATTCACCTGGTATCTGGTGATCTTTGCCTCCTCCTGCTACACGATCTTGATGCGGTATTACGAACCGCTGCCGAAGATCGTGCCCATGACCTTGAGCGAGACACAGCCTCCCCATATCCAGTCGATGATGGAGCATCACGATTTGCAGTTGCATGTCTTCGGCATGTGGTTCGGATTTGTGTTCAGCGCGGTGCTGGTCGCCTATTTCGTGGTCGGGATGGCAAACTCCCTGCGCGAGCGGGACCGGAAACTGACCGAGGCTCGCGAGCAGGCCCTGCGCAATGAACGCGTCGTCGCTTTGGGGACCCTGGCCGCCGGCGCCGCCCATGAAATGGGCACGCCCCTAGGCACCATGGCCATCCTCGTTCATGAACTCGAAAAGGAATACGAACATTCACTTTCCAAGGATTTGTACAAGAAGATGAAAATATTGCGCGAACAGGTCGATCGCTGCAAGGACGCGCTATCGGTGATGTCCGCCTCGGCCGGAGCGATTCGCGCGGAATCGGGCCGCATCATGCCGATATCCCGCTTCATCGACGAGGTTCTGGAAAACTGGCGTCAGCAGCGGCTCAATCCCAAGCTGGAATATCTGAAAAACGGCTTCGAACCCTCCCCCGGCATCTTGGCCGAACGGACCCTGAGTCATGCCCTGGTCAATATCCTCAATAACGCCGCCGACGTTTCCCCTCAGCGCATCGTCCTCAAAGTGCGGTGGACGCCGGAATATGCGCTGTTGGAAATCTATGACGAAGGGCCAGGCATATCGCCTTCGATATTCGCCCAGTTAGGCAAGGACCCGATCTCGAGCAAGGAGCATGGCTTGGGAGTGGGGCTCTTCCTGGCTTTTTCCGCCATCGAGCGCTTGGGAGGCAAGATCGAAATGCACGCCCGGACGGGTACCTGCGGCACGGTGACGAGGATCACGCTGCCGCTGTCGGGTCAAAGCGGAGAAAATCGATGATAGATAAACTGCCGGATCATTCCGAACAACCGAGATTATTGCTGGTGGATGACGATGCCACGTTTTGCATGGTGCTGGAACAGGCTATGGCAAAGCGCGGATTCGATATTTTCGTCGCCCACGATCTGGAGGGTGGCATCGACCTGGCTGAAAAGGTCGAGCCGGAGTTCGCTGTCATCGATTTGCGCATCGGCTACGAGTCGGGTTTATCCCTGGTCAAACGCCTGGTGGAACTGGACGGCAATACCCGTATCGTCATGTTGACCGGATACGCCAGCATCGCCACGGCGGTGGAAGCCATCAAACTGGGCGCAACCCATTATCTGACCAAGCCGGCGGATGCCGACGAAATCGTCGCGGCCCTGCATAAGGACTCGGGCGACGACAGCGTCGAAATCAAGGATAAGCCTCTCTCGGTCAAACGGCTGGAGTGGGAACACCTGCAAAAGGTGCTCATCGAGCATGACGGCAACATCTCCGCCGCCGCCCGCGCCCTGGGGATGCATCGGCGCACCTTGCAGCGCAAGCTGGAAAAGCGGCCGGTGAAGGATTAGGCTTTCCCGCATCGACCCCAAGAAATGTCCCTGTCCGCATAAACGATCCGATAGCTCGACTACCACCATGACTCTCCCCAAGCCCCGCCTCTGTTTCCTGCTCGGTTTCCTGTTCTGCGCCGCCTTGTTGCTGACGGCGATTTATTTCCAGTTCGTCGGTGGGCTCGAACCCTGTCCGTTGTGCATCTCGCAGCGCATCATGGTGTTGGCCGTGGCCCTGGTGCTACTGACCGCCTTCCTGCACAATCCGGGCAACAAGGGCATGCGGACCTATGCCGTGGCCGGCTTCCTGACCGCCATGACCGGTGCTTTCGTATCCGGTCGCCATGTCTGGCTGCAACATCTGCCACCGGATCAGGTCCCCGCCTGTGGTCCCGGCCTCGAATACATGTTCCGCTATTTCCCGCTCACCGATACCCTGCGCGCCATGCTCACCGGCACCGGCGAGTGCGCCAAGGTGGACTGGACCCTGCTGGGTCTGAGCATGCCGGCCTGGGTATTGCTCTGTTTCTTGGGGGTGGCCGCTTTCAGCCTGGCGCAATGGTGGAATGTGGGCGACAGGGCAGAAGCTTGAGCTTCCGAGCCACAATCCTGACTGGATACGCCAACGTCGGCGGTTATTCAAACTGCCCCGTGCCGGGTTGACCGGGCGCCCTTTCCAGCGGATCGGGCCGCTGGGTTGACGCCGCGTTTCCCCTCCCAATCCGGTTTATCCAGCCCTTGATATCGTCCAGGTAGGTAAATACCGCCGGGATGACCAGAAGGCTCAACACGGTCGAAGTCACCAAGCCCCCGATGACGGCGACCGCCATGGGGCTGCGGAAGGAAGAATCGGCGGCGCCCAGTCCCAAGGCGACAGGCAGCATCCCGGCGCCCATGGCGATGGTGGTCATCACCACGGGCTGGGCACGCTTATGGCAGGCATCCAGCAGGGCCTCGAAACGGTTCAGGCCCTGTTCGCGGTGGGCGACGATGGCGTATTCCACCAGCAGGATCGAATTCTTGGTGGCGATGCCCATCAGCATGACCAAGCCGATCAGGGAAGGCATGGAGAATGCCTTGCCCGCCACCAGCAGGGCGACGAAACCGCCACCGAAGGCCAGCGGCAGGGCCGCGAGAATGGTGATGGGTTGCAGGAAATCCTTGAATAGCAAGACCAGCACGATAAAGATGCACAACACCCCGGTCAGCATGGCGAGGCCGAAGCTGCCGAACAGTTCGGCCATCATTTCCGCGTCGCCGATGTTGACCTGCCTCACACCGAAGGGGAGATTGCGCAAACTGGGCAGCTTAGCCACCGCGCTGGCCACATCTCCCAAGGGGAGGCCAGACAGCTCGATTTCAAAGTTGACGTTGCGGGAGCGATCATAGCGGTTGATCACGGCGGGGCCGCTGGACAATTCCAGCCGGGCCACTTGCCCCAACATCACCGGTCCCACCCTAGGCCTAGCCGAAGGCACGGCGAGACGTTCCAGCAGGTGCAGATCCTTGCGGCCGGTGCTGGCTAGCCGCACCATCACCGGCACCTGCCGTTGGGCCAGGCTGAGCTTGGGCAGCGACCAGTCGTAATCGCCCACGGTGGCGATGCGCAAGGTTTCGGCGATGGCCGCGGAGGTCACGCCAAGGTCGGCGGATCTGGCGAAATCCGGACGGACGGCGATTTCCGGCCTGACCAGGGAGGCGCTGGAGGCGATATTGCCGAGACCCGGGATGGTGCGGAGGTCCCGCTCGACATCGCGGGCGGCGCGGCTCAGCGCCTCGGGATCATCGCCGCTCAGGACCAGCACGTATTTTTCACCCGATCCTCCCAAACCGACCTTGGTCCGCACGCCGGGCAGGGTTTGCAAGGCGAGTCGGATTTGGGTCTCGATCGCCTGTTTGCGCACGGGGCGCTCCTTGCGTTCCGCCAGGGTGATGGTCAGGGTGGCCTTGCGCACTTCGCCGCCGGACTGGGGCGCCATCGGATCGCTCCCGGCGGAACCGCCGCCGATGGTGGTGTAGATACTCTTCACATAGGGCACCTCGGCGACTTTTTGCCGGGCTTCTTCCGCCGCGGCTCGGGTTTGGGCCAGTGTGGCGCCGGGCGGCAGTTCGACGAACACTTGGGTTTGGGGATTGTCGTCGGCCGGGATGAAGCCGGTGGGCAGTAGCGGAATCAGCAGCAGCGATCCCGCGAAGAGCGCCCCTGCCCCGGCGAGGGTCACGAAACGATGGTGCAGGCACCAGGCCGCGACTCTCAGGTAAGCGTTCATGATCCAGCCGTCCTTGCTGCCGGCCGTGTCGGTGCCCTTGAGCAGGTAAGCCGCCATCATCGGCGTGAGCATCCGGGCCACCACCAGCGAGGCGAACACCGCCAGGGCGGCGGTCCAGCCGAATTGCTTGAAGAACCGGCCCACCACGCCGCTCATGAAGGCCGTGGGCAGGAACACCGCGATCAGGGCGAACGTGGTGGCGATCACCGCGAGGCCGATTTCGTCCGCCGCTTCCATGGCTGCCTGGTAGGGCGTCTTGCCCATGCGCAGATGGCGGACGATGTTTTCCACCTCGACGATGGCGTCATCCACCAGGATCCCCACCACCAGGGACAAGGCCAGCAGCGACACCACGTTGAGGGTGAAGCCGAATTCATACATGCCGATGAAGGTGGGAATGGCCGACAACGGCAGGGCCACGGCGGCGACGAAGGTCGCCCGCCAATCCTTCAGAAACAACCAGACCACCAGCACCGCCAGCCCGGCGCCTTCATACAACAGCGCCATGGAGCCTTGAAATTCCTCCTCCACATGGGCCACGAAATTGAAGGCTTCGGTAAACGCGAGGTCGGGATTGGCGGCACGCAGTTCGTCCAGCGCCTTGCGCACGCCTGCGCCCACCTCCACCTCGCTGGCGCCCCGGCTGCGGGTGACTTCAAAGCCCACCACCGGCTGGCCGTTGAGCAGGGCCAGGGCGCGGGGTTCGGCCACGGTGTCGCTGACCGTGGCGAGCCGGTCCAACCGGATGTGTCGCCCATCGGATAAGGACAGCTCCAGCGACCGCAATTCATCCGCCGAGGCCACGTTCGCCAGGGTACGGACGGGTTGCTCCCCGCTGCCGAGGTCGGTGCGCCCGCCCGCGCTTTCCCGTTGCACCTCGCGCAACTGGCGGGAAATGTCGGCGGCGGTCGCGCCCAGCGATTGCAGCTTGACCGGATCGAGGGCGATGGCGATTTCCCGGCTGGCACCGCCCACCCGGTTGACCGCGCCCACCCCCGGTACGGCCAGCAGACGCTTGGCCACGGTGTCGTCCACGAACCAGGATAGCGCCTCGTCGTCGCGCTGGCCGGAGGCCACCGTGAAGGCCAGGATGGGCGATTGCGCCAAATCCAGCTTGGTGACGACGGGGTCGCGCAGGTCGCTGGGCAAATCGGCGCGGACCTTGGAAACCGCCGAGCGCACATCGTCCAGCGCTTCCTCGATCGGCTTTTCCAGGCGGAATTCCAGGGTCACCATGACGCTGCCATCCTGGATCTGGGTTCTGATATGCTTGAGTCCTTGCAGGGTGGCGGCGGCGTTCTCCAGCTTGCGCGCCACCTCGGTTTCCAGTTGCGGTGGCGCGGCGCCGGGCAGACTGGCGCTGACCGTTACCGTGGGCAAGTCCAGATCGGGGAAGTTCTGGACCTTCATGGCCTTGAAGCCCAGTACGCCGCCGAAGCTCAGCAACACGAACAACATCAGGGCCGGGATGGGATTGCGGATACAAGCGGCAGAGATATTCATCGCACCACCCGCACGGTATCCCCGTCGGACAGGAAGGAAGCGCCTTCGGCCACCAGCCGCTCACCCGGCGCTAAACCTTCGACGATTTCCACCCGGTCCCCGGCTCGCCGGCCCAGTCGTACCTTGGTCTGGCCGACGCGGGCCAGACCGCCGCTATCCTCGCGCAGCCGGAACACATAGATGAACCCCTCGCGCAGTGACAACGCGGTCTGCGGCACGGTCAAGGTGGGGCGGGCGCCCAACTGGAATTCACCGTAGGCGAACATGCCCGGCTTGAACCCGCTCTGCCCGGCCCCGGGAAGGTCCACATACACCAGGGCGTTGCGATTCTGGTCATCGAGCGTCGGTCCCACGGTGCGCAGCTTGCCGATCACCTTGCCGGTATCGGGCACTTCCACGCTGACCGCGACACCGGCTTTGAGCCAGCGCAACTCGGCGGCGGTCACTTCGGCCCGCCACTCCAGCCGGTTCTGGCGGATCAAGCGGAACAATTCCTGGCCTTCGCTGGCCACCGCCCCCAGCATCGCGCTACGGCTGGAAATCACGCCGTCATCGATCGCCAACACCTGCACATGGCGCAGCCGCAGCAGTTGCTGGTCCAGTTGCGCCTTGGCGGAGCGCATCCGAGCTTCGGCGGTTTTCTCGCCGGTGAGGTATTGGCTCACCTGCTGGTCGCTGAGCGCGCCGGAATCCACCACCCGCCGGACCCGGGCGGCGTTCTGCTTCGCTTCCTCCCGATTGGCCTCGGCCTCGGCCAGCGCGGCCCGGCTTTGCGCCACGTCGGCGGCGACCCGCTCCTGGTCGAACACCGCCAGAACTTGACCCTTGCGCACGTTGTCGCCGACCTGGGCGTGGATCTCGACTAGCCGCAAGCCGCCCACTTCCGCTCCGATGATGGCCTCCTGCCAAGCCGCCACCGAGCCGTTGGCCGTGAGGATTAGCGGCAGGTCGCGCAGGTCGGGCTGGGTCGCTTCGACATTCAGGGCCGGTTTGGGGGCGGGTGCGGTGGTCGGTGGGGAGGAGGAGTTGCTCCTGCCGACGGCGATACCCAGTCCCGCGGTCAGGATCAGAGCCAATAACCAGAACGTTTTTGCTTTTGTCATGATTCGCCATCCCTAGAGGGGTTTGGTGTTGGGGTCGATGTCAAGGGTTGAGCGGCATCGGCGCGGCTGCTGTCCGCGTCCTGCCAAGCGCCGCCTGCCGCCCGGTACAAGGCGATCCAGGCGGCGGCTTGCTCCTGTTCCAGCTCGGCAACCGCCCGGTCGGATGCCAGGGATTGGCGGCGAGAGGTTTCGGCGTCGATCAGGTTGCCGAACCCGGC
>JAQTSI010000293.1 GCA_028711365.1 Methylococcaceae bacterium | reverse complement strand
CTGCCGCAATTCGCTCAGGCGCTGGGATATGCGATAAGCCCGGTAGCCGTTGGCCTGGTTGTGGGCGATGACGAACGGATAATCCCGCCCCAGGGTGCGGTTATTGGCGGTGGCGATGAAGCCTTGGGGGGGATCGATCAGACGCGGCAATTCCTCCGCCGGAATATAGCCGTTCCAGCCAATTCCGCCATCCGCCCAGGAACGGCTGATCGAGCCGTCGAAACCCTGGCGCAGCGGATAGCGCCCTAGAATGGTCCAGGCGATGCGGCCCCGATCATCGGCCAGCGCCAGGTTCTGGTTCGGTCCGCCGAAGCGGTTCATCACCGCCATGGCCTGTTCCAGAGTTTGCGCCCTATCCATGTCCAATAGCCCCAAATCCACCGCCGAGGCCTGCAGCGCCGTCCAATGCACCGCCACCGGCTGCCCCAGCAAAGGCGTGGGAGAAACCGGTCCCCATAGGGTGGATTTCAGGTCCATGGTAACCGCATCTCCCCCTTTGACGAGTATGTTTTCCCGCCGATGCTCGAAAGCGCGCCAGCCTTGTGGGGTGCGATATTCGTCCGGATTGGCCGGGTCGATTTCCAGCCGAACCAGATCCAACACATCGGCATCCACATTGGTGAATCCCCAGGCCACATGGCCATTGCTGCCGACCACCAGCAAGGGCACCCCCGGCAGGGTCACTCCGCTCGACTCATTGCCGTCGTAGACGAAGGAAGCGCGATACCAGATATTGGGAACGCTCAGACTCAGGTGCATGTCGTTGGCCAGGATGGCGCGGCCGTCCCGGGTCTTTTTTCCGCTCACCGTCCAATTATTGGAACCGGCGAGTACCGCCAGGGAATCGACGCCATTCGCCACCTGTTCGGCCCCGATTTTTCCCAACCCGGCCCAAGCCTCCACCGGGATGGGCGTCGCCGGGCGGTAGGATTGCTCGCCGCCGGTCAACACCGTGGCATATTCATCCGTGTCCGGGGTGAGAAATCGGACCACTTCCGCCGGCAGAGCCTGCTCCATGACGCTCAACATGCGCTCGTCCTTCTCCTCGCCATTCAGCGTCTGGAACATGCATAGTGCGACCAGCAGACTGTCCTCCGGCCTCCAGGGCTCGGGCTCATGCCGCAGCAACAGGAACTCCGGCGGCAAGGGCCGAGCTTGCCGCAGGAAGGCATTGACACCATCGGCATAGGCTTCGAGTGCTCTTTTCTGCTCATCGGGCAGATTGGCCACGATGGCCTGGGCGGCCTGTTCGAAGCCATAAGCGCGTTGTCGCTTGTCCAACTCCAGCGCCAAAGGACCGAACAGTTCCGCCAGACGACCGGCGCCTTTGCGCCGCGTCAATTCCATTTGGAACAAGCGGTCGCGGGCGTGAATCCATCCGAGAATGCGCAGGGCGTCCTCACGGTCGGCCGCCTGGATGGTGGGAATGCCCAATTCATCAGAAACCACAGTCGCTTTTTCCCGCAAGCCGGTGAGTTCGACTTCACCATCCAGCTTCGGCAAGGAAGCCCAAAATAGGGCAAAAACCGAGGCAATGGCGGCCAAAGCCAATCCCAAAACCGGGTAGATCAATCGTCTATAGCGCATCAAACACCTCTTCTTCGATAAGCCCGCCGGCAATTCGGGTATACTGCCGCCCTTTCTATAAGATGAGCAAGGCCCATGAGACCCTCCGGACGCAACCCCGATGAATTGCGAAATATCGTGCTGACCTGTCATTACACCAAACATGCGGAGGGTTCGGTGCTGGTCGAATTTGGCGATACTCGCGTGATTTGCACCGCCAGCATCGAAGATCGGGTGCCGCCCTTCCTGAAAGGCAAGGGTTCAGGCTGGATCACCGCCGAATATGGCATGTTGCCGCGTTCCACCCATGAGCGCATGGGGCGCGAAGCTTCGCGCGGCAAACAGGGCGGCAGGACCCTGGAAATCCAGCGGCTGATCGGACGCTCGCTACGGGCCGCGCTGAGCTTGGAAGCCTTGGGCGAGCGCACCATCACCCTCGATTGCGACGTGATCCAGGCCGACGGTGGCACCCGTACCGCTTCCATCACCGGCGGGTTCGTCGCCCTATCGCTCGCCATCCAACGGCTGCAGAAACAGAAGAAACTCAAAAGTAATCCCATCCACGGCCAGATCGCTTCGGTTTCGGTCGGCATCTATCAGGGCGAACCGGTGCTGGATCTGGATTATCGCGAGGACAGCGAAGCCGAAACCGACATGAATGTGGTGATGAACGATGCCGGCGCTTTCGTGGAATTGCAGGGCACCGCCGAAGGCCACGCCTTCCGCCGTCATGAACTGGACGCCATGCTGGCTTTGGCCGAACAGGGCATTCAGAATCTGATGACTCATCAGCGCGAGGCGCTGGCGTCGGCCACGCTTTGAAGCTTTTGCCATCCTGACGCGGATCAATCGTGCATCCGGGCGAGGGCGGGTCTCGCCTTGTGCTGGTGGGGGATTTGTTCTATGTTAACGGCTCCCACCATTGCCTCGAGACCGGTCATGAGTAAACGGAACGCCTTTTATGCACAATCCGGCGGAGTCACCGCCGTCATCAACGCATCGGCCTGCGGTGTCATCGAGACTGCCCGCCGGCATCCGGACCGAATCGGCAAGATCTTTGCCGGCCGCAATGGCATCATCGGCGCGCTGACGGAAGATTTGATCGACACCGGCCAGGAATCGGACCTGGCCATCGCCGCCCTGCGCCATACCCCTTCCGGGGCTTTCGGCTCCTGTCGCTATAAGCTGAAGGGGCTGGATGAAAACAAAGCCCAGTATGAACGGCTGATCGAAGTCTTCAAAGCGCATGACATCGGCTATTTCTTCTATAACGGCGGCGGCGACTCCCAAGATACCGCTTACAAGGTTTCGCAATTGGGCGAGCGCCTGGGTTATCCCATCACCTGCATCGGCGTTCCCAAGACCGTCGACAATGACCTGCCCATCACCGACAACTGCCCCGGCTTCGGCTCGGTGGCCAAATACATCGCCGTGTCCACCCGCGAGGCCAGCTTCGACGTGGCCTCCATGTGCGCCACTTCCACCCGGCTATTCGTGCTGGAAGCCATGGGCCGCCATGCCGGCTGGATCGCGGCGGCCGGAGCCCTGGCCGCCGATGAGAAACATGACATTCCGCTGCTGATTCTGTTCCCCGAAGTCACTTTCGAGCCGGCCAAATTTCTTGCGGCGGTGGACGCCAAGGTCAAGGCTTATGGCTACTGCTCGGTGGTGGTGTCCGAGGGCGTCAAGGGCGTGGATGGCAAGTTCCTCGCCGAAAGTGGGGTCAAGGATGCTTTCGGGCATGCCCAGTTGGGGGGAGCGGCGCCGGTCATCGCCAATCTGGTGAAAGATTCCTTGGGTTACAAATACCATTGGGCGGTAGCCGATTATCTGCAACGCGCCGCCCGCCATATCGCTTCGAGAACCGACGTGGAGCAGGCTTACGCTTTGGGCAAAGCGGCCGTCGAGTTGGCCCTGGAGGGCCACAACGCCATCATGCCCACCATCGTGCGCGTCAGCGACTCACCTTATCAATGGAAGATCGGCTACGCCAAGCTGGCCGATGTAGCCAATGTGGAAAAAAAGATGCCGAGCGAATTCATCTCGGAAGATGGTTTCGGCATCACCCCGGCTTGCCGCACCTATTTACAAGCGCTGATCGAGGGCGAGGATTACCCTCCCTACCGGAACGGCTTGCCCGATTATGTGAACCTGAAGAATGCGCCGGTCGAGAAGAAGCTCGCTGCGAGCTTTTCCATCTGATCCGGACGAGCCCTTGTCATCTCAATAAATCGAAAATCAAACAGGAGCCGCTCATGTCATTTTCACTTCTCGCCTGCGCGCAAGAATGCATCAAGCCGATCATGGACGATCCCCGGAGCAGGAGGATCATCCTATTCGGATTGGCCGTATCCCTGGCCATCGGTTATGTCGTCGATTGGGGAACCGCTTTTGCTTTCGCCTCATCCATTGCCGCATTGATCTACGGCATCCGCTCCATCAGTTGGATCAACGATCAGCCTCCGGGCAATGAGCGCATGGTCGAAATCGCCGCCGCGATCCAGCAAGGCGCCAAGGCTTATCTGAACCGTCAATACAAGACCATCGCCGTGGTCGGCGCCATCTTATTTCTCGCCATCGGCTTGTTCCTCAGTTGGTCGGTAGCCTTCGGGTTTGCCATCGGCGCGATTCTGTCCGGCGCGACCGGTTTCATCGGTATGAACATTTCGGTGCGCGCCAATTCCCGCACCGCCCAAGCCGCCAGCAATGGCCTGGATGCGGCGTTCACCTTGGCCTTCCGTGGCGGTGCGATCACCGGGATGCTGGTGGTGGGACTGGGCCTGCTCGGCGTGGCGGGATATTACACCATCCTCAAGGCCGCAGGCGCGGAAGATCCCCTGCATGCCCTGGTCGGCCTGGCTTTCGGCGGCTCGCTGATCTCCATCTTCGCCCGGCTGGGCGGCGGCATCTTTACCAAGGGCGCCGATGTCGGCGCCGATCTGGTGGGCAAGGTAGAGGCCGGCATTCCCGAGGATGACCCGCGCAACCCGGCGGTGATCGCGGACAACGTCGGCGACAATGTGGGCGATTGCGCCGGCATGGCCGCCGATCTGTTCGAAACCTATGCCGTGACCCTGGTCGCCACCATGCTGCTGGGCGGTATTCTGACCATGGGCGCGGATATCGCCGTCGTCTATCCGCTGGTGTTGGGCGGGGTATCCATCATCACCTCCATCATCGGCAGCTTCTTCGTCACGATCACCCCGGGCAAGAAGATCATGAGCGCTCTTTACAAGGGGGTCATCGTCTCGGGCGGTCTGGCCGCACTGGCATTCTACCCGCTGACCCGGATCATCTTCTCCAATGGAGTATTCCTGAGCGGCGTTCAGGTATCGGCCAATAGCATTTATTTTGCTGCTTTGATCGGCCTGGCTTTGACCGCCTTGATCGTCGTCATCACCGAGTATTACACCGCCACCGAATATGCGCCGGTGCGTCATATCGCCGAGGCTTCCACCACCGGCCATGGCACCAATATCATCGCCGGGCTGGGCGTTTCCATGAAATCCACTGCCTTGCCGGTGCTGGCGGTCTGCGCCAGTATTTTCGGCGCTTACGAACTGGCGGGGCTTTACGGCATCGCCATCGCCGCCACCTCCATGCTGTCCATGACCGGCATGATCGTGGCGCTGGATGCGTATGGTCCCATCACCGATAACGCCGGCGGCATCGCCGAAATGGCGGGACTGCCGGAAGAAATCCGCAACATCACCGATCCCCTGGACGCCGTGGGCAACACCACCAAGGCGGTTACCAAAGGTTACGCCATCGGCTCCGCCGGTTTGGCGGCTTTGGTATTGTTCGCCGATTACACCCATAATCTGGAAGGTAAGGTGGATTTCGACCTGTCCAATCATATGGTCATCATCGGTCTGTTCATCGGCGGCCTGGTGCCTTATCTGTTCGGCTCCCTGGCCATGGAAGCCGTGGGCCGCGCCGCCGGCGGCATCGTCAACGAGGTGCGTCGCCAGTTCCGGGAAATTCCCGGCATCATGGACTATACCGCCAAGCCGGACTACTCCAAGGCGGTGGACATGCTGACCCAAGCCGCCATTCATGAAATGATCATCCCCTCCCTGTTGCCCATTGCCGTGCCTTTGGCGGTCGGCTTGCTGTTGGGCAAGGAAGCCTTGGGTGGCGTGTTGATCGGCTCCATCATCACCGGTCTGTTCGTGGCGATTTCCATGACCACCGGCGGCGGGGCCTGGGACAACGCCAAGAAATACATCGAGGACGGTCATCATGGCGGCAAGGGATCGGAAGCCCACAAGGCCGCGGTGACCGGCGACACCGTCGGTGACCCTTACAAGGAT
>JAQTSI010000292.1 GCA_028711365.1 Methylococcaceae bacterium | reverse complement strand
GAAGCGTTGGCGACCGGATAGCAGGTGCAGGGGATTCCCTCCCGCGCGCCGATCAGTCCGCAGACTTCCAGACTGGGGGAGGCTTGGGCGTGGTGGAGTATCTGATTGACCAGGGGGCGAGGCAGTTTGATTTCTTGCATGGCTATTCGTCGGGGTCTAGGGTCTGTTGTCTCATCGAGGCTTAGGATAGCTCCCCGCCCCATCTTCCGCCACTGACCCGGCCATGGCCTTGCAGGTCGGTATAGCTTTCGATTGCTATAAATCCACCTGTTTTCAATAATTCCCGCACCGCCTCGGCCTGATCGTAGCCATGTTCGAACCACAACCCGCCGCCAGGATGGAGATGGGCCGGCGCTTCTTCGATGAGGTGGCGGATGGCGCCAAGGCCGTCGGGGCCGGAGGCGAGAGCCGCAAAAGGTTCGAAGCGCAGGTCGCCCTGTTTGAGGTGCGGATCGTCTTCGGCGATATAGGGTGGATTACTGACTAGCAGATCGAAACGTTCACCCAGACCCAGAGCAGAAAACCAGTCGCTATGGATGAAGCGGATATTCTTCGCGCCCAGCCTGAGGGCATTTTGTCGCGCAATGTCCAGCGCGGCCGGGCTTGAATCCAGGGCGGTGATCTCGGCGCAGGGCCGTTCCAGGGCCAAGGTGATGGCGATGGCCCCGCTGCCCGTGCCCAGATCGGCGATGCGGGCGGCTTGGCCGGTCGGGAGTCGTTCCAATGCCCGTTCGACGAGCAACTCGGTTTCCGGGCGGGGAATCAGCACGTCGGGCGTGACGATGAACTCCCTGGACCAGAATTCCCGGCTGCCGATGAGATGAGCGATGGGATGTCCGGCCAGGCGATGTTCCAGCAAAGCATGGAAAGCGGCCTCCTGAGCGGCGCTCAATTCCTTTTCCGGCCAGGCGCGAAAATGGGTGCGGCTCTTGCCGGTCACAGGGGCGAGCAGGACTTCGGCGTCCAGCCGGGGGCTTTCGGAGATTGCGCCGAGTTTCTCGGCGGCTTCCTGCAGGAGGGTGGCGATGGTAGTCAGGGGAATCCTTATCAGGCTCGGGGCGGGTTTAGGAAGCGGCAGGAATCAGTCTAGCCGCGGTTGCAGTAAAGGACAACGTGCCATATATTTTTGGCATATCTCATTTGGGGGTGTTTATGAATACCGCAAAAATATTTTGGTCCGGCCGCTCGCAGGCCGTGCGCTTGCCTAAGGATTTCCGCTTTGACACGGAAGAAGTCCGCATCCGCCGGCATGGCCAAGCTGTCATTTTGGAGCCGGTCGCGCAGGATTGGGCTTGGCTGGACGCCTTGGCGGGCGGATTCGACGAGGATATGGTCGACGCCGTGAATGAGCCGCTTGAGCAGCAATCACGCCCGGAACTGGATGGCTTGTTCCAGTGGGACGCTTCGCCGGCAAGCCGGTTTCGCGCCCCTGAGCTTGCACCTCATCCCCCCACCGTCACGCTGATCACATCGCTCCATTGCCCGACTTGCGCATCATTGAGCCGGTAGATGGCGCGGTATCTCCAGACGGCGCTGGTGCCGGGGGTGGGGAGCGGATGGGTGTCGGGGTAATCGGGCTTGAGATCGATGGAGAGGAAGACGAAGCCCGATCCGTCGCCGCGGTCCACCCAGATTTCCAGGGCCTCGGCATCGCCCTTGGTCCAGGTCACGATGGGGTGGCCGGCCTCGGTTTTGATGCCTAGCACCGGTTTCCACGCGCCGGGATCGATCGTTTGTTCGGCGCCGATGATGCCGAGATCCTGGCCGATGGCGAGGGTGTATTTTTTGTGGTTCTTGATCCGTGCCGCCAGGGCGGTGAAGCGGGGGATGACGCCGGGGGCGACGGGGGCTGGGGCGGGAGTCGGCAGGATCAGCGCGGGAGGTGGGGTTGCGCTGTCCACGCCGCCGTCGCGGAGCAGGTTTTTGTGGGCCGTCCATTGTTGGGCGTAGGCCTGGCTGCGTTGCTGGGCTTGCAGGTCGTAACGAAAATTGGCGGCGTCGGCCTGCACGGCGGTGACATCGGCGGCGCTGATTTCGAGTAGGGTGGCGTATTGCGGCAGCTTGGCGGCGAAGTGGTCGAGCCGGTCGGCCTTGCCGCTGTCGTCTTTGGGAAGATAGTAATTCTTGGCCATGGCGGGTGTCCTCCTTTGCAGTTGCGGGGTTTGCAAGGCAAAGATTACACCTAAATCATAGGTTTGGCAGCAGGGAACGGAGTTTTTGGGTGCTTGCTGGGCGTCTTTCAGCCATTGCGAGGCGTCTGGCAATGGTTGCGAGAGGTCTAGCAGTGAGCGCAGGAGGTTTTTCTAGGCCTGAGGAAAATCTTTTAGTGGCTGCGAGAGTTTCTTCCGTGGCGGAAGAAACTCTCGCGATGGCTGCGCGGCGTCTGGCAGCGGCGGAGGGAAATCCGCAATGGCTGCGGGAACTCTAGTCGTGACCGCGAGATCCCTGGCAATGATCGCTAGACGCCTAGCAATGGCTGCTAGTCGAGCGGACTCTGCTAATAAATTCAGTCGCCGCGAGGCGCAGCTCCCACGAGCGATTTCGATTGGCATAGGCCACTCGCATTCATAACCCAATGGCATCCCACAGCGGATAATCGCCTAGGCGGCTAACCAATCCGGCGCGCAAGGGATTGGCGACGACATAGCGGGCCAGTTGCGGCAAATCTTCGTCGGAGCGCAGCGCATGGTCGTGACAACCCTCTTGCCAAATGAAGCCCTTGCGGCCCAAATGCTGGTTGATGCGATGGGAACTGACGGATTTAACCGCCTGCACGACGTCGGACAAATCGCGCTCTCCGCCCAATTGCATCAACCAATGGAAATGGTCGGGCATGACCACGAAGGCCAGGGTTTCGGCATCCGGCCTAACCCCCATGAACACCCGCACCAGCAAACGCCCGAGATACGAGTCGGCAAACCAAGGCTTGCGGCCTGCACAGACGCTGGTGATTAAATAAGCCCGGTGCGCCTCGGAGACCCGGCCTTTGCGCAGGTCGCAGGAATGGGGGGCGGTCGGCTTGGGCATGGGCGCTTCTCCGGGGGAGGGTATCTGCTGTGTTTAGGATCCGCGCTGTGGGAGCCGCGCCTCGCGGCGACCAGATTCACAGAGAGGCTAGATAGAGAGTCGTTTTACCGAACTTCGCTCAACCGCTCCGCCATGCGGGTTTGCCAACCTGGGCCGGTTGCCTTCCAACGTTCAATGACATCGGCAGGCAGGCGAATCGAAATCAACTTCTTGGGATTCGCAGACAGGGGTCTGCCGCCCTTGCATACTTTGGCCTTGGCGAGCATTTCATCGGTCAATTCGGGAAGCTCTTCATACTCCTCGGCTTGCACGATGTGGGCATCAACCCGGTCAAGGTCGGATTTCAAGGAGTGGAGCGATGCGGGCTTGTTCGCGTTCATTGGCTTTCCTCATGCTGAAGACATGGCGGCAGGCGCCGCGCTGTGTGTAACCCACCACCACCATAACGAATGCCGGAGATTGAGAGTGGTGCGTGATGCGGTCAGCCCTTATATGGTTAATATTTCCTCAAATGACTTAGGGTCAACATGGGCCTCTAACTGCGGGATTGGGGGCAAGGAGGCTGGCACAAATTCTCCGTTGATCCATCTGGACATTTTAATGATGGCTTCCATGGAGCGCGTTCCGTGCTTATATCTTTCCGCATAAAGAAAAGCCGTTATTACTTTTCTATGAATATGGGCTTCTTTCCAAGTATATGAGCTAGTTTTAGCTTTGGTTTCTTTCAGAATCGGTTGAGCATTTTTTTCAAGGAGAGAACGCAAGAGAATGGCCCGTCTCAATAGGAGGGAACGGCGTTTCGGATCAACGAGATCTTGAATAGAAGCTTTTCCAGGATTTTCTTCCTCATTGATACTTTTCAAATCCAAATGCCCTTGCAGACGGCTAATAAAATCCCCATGTTTGGCATTTTTAATGTCATTTTTCCCGGGAGTATCCTTTTCATCTTCGAAGCTCTTAAAAGTATGGTGTGTGCCACCGATGAATACAAAAATGGCGCGGCGGATATGATAAGTTGCAGTTTTGCCAAGAAATTCACCATCTTGCATGGGCGCTAAGAAGAATTTCAGCCATCCTAGCTTATCATGATCATAAATGGCGTCAAATTCATCAAAGATAACCACGGGACATTCCTTCTCCGTAAGTCCCAGATCCTGCACTTTGTGGAAAGCCTCCGTAAGTTGCTCAACGGAATTGAATTGGGCCATGTTGAATTCCAAGGGCTTGGATTCTGTTTTCGGATTCACATTTTTAATGATTTCCTTGACGGTGGAAGTCTTTCCCGTGCCGGGATAGCCAAATACGGCAATGGATAAAGGTTTGTTCCAGTCAGGCGTTGTGAGATATTTCCGCAGCAAGTTTTCCAAGGTGTAGAACTCTCTGGCTTCTTGCTCATCGAAAGTTTTGCGATTGCCAAACTCGGCAAACGGACAGCGGATCGTTGGCGTTGGGAACGCCTCATTTGTGAAAACCCCGTTATCGGGGACTCTTCGAATAGCTTTGTCTATTCCTTTTTGGACAATATGAACAAGTAATTCCTCGTCATTTCTCTCTGTTTTCTCTTTGAACAAATTGTCTATCCGGCTCCATGGCTTCCCTTGGTCATTGACAGCGTTATATTTTTCTTCTCTAGGATTCAATTTTATGGAAAACTCAAGCCTTGATAACTGGAATTCCTTTTTTTTTGAACTCCCTTCGAATAATTCTTTTCGCCGTTGGTAATCAAGCGATTCTATAAATGCGTCAAAAGGAGCAACCTCAGTTCCTCCATTACCGCTGGTTTCAACATTGCAAAATCCTTTGTCAAAGAAAAAATTGCATGCCGCAATGCCTAATGGAAGAGCTTTTGTTAAACTGTCATAAAATAATAAAACTTTTTTTTCTTCTTCGACTTTGCGACTGCCATTACGATCATGATAAAGCTTCTTGACGATTGCGGTTAACATGATGCTGAGCTTCCCCGGCATCCATCCATAATGTGATCGTTCCGCTTCCATCACCCGTTTGAAATTAGGGCAGATATGCACAACCCCTCTTCTTAGGTGCCCGTTTTTTGCCATGGTCACATGCACCACAAGGGTCTCGCGAAAGAGCACGACCAAATGCCCACAGACTTTATCAAAAAGGGATTTGATAGGCTCTTTGTGCAAGCATCCCACGACTTGGTGGACGGCTTGTTCAAGAGAACCATTGACCGTGATATCGAGCCCCGACTTTCTGAGTACGTCAACGGGGATTATCACTGTACACCTGTCTTTTGCTGCGCTATCAGCAATAGCTTTGCCTAAGATGTCTAGCCACTCTTTATCATGCGGATCTTCTGTGTCAAGCTTATCTTCTATCCCAATCACTACGCCGTAGATGGCTCCTTTTATCAATTCCAGTAGTTTTTCATGTGTCCCCACATTGTTGCGGATATATTCGCAAAAAGATAAATTCCGATCATAAATAGCTAGGATTCCAGGCTTTTTATTGTCAATAAGAATAAATTGTTTTTTGATAGTTGCAATATCGTTTTCCGTGTCGTCATTTCTTGGCGTTGGCCAGAATCTTGTAGATGTTGAATATATTTCTTCAGGCTTGGCGCGCAAGATTTTCTCGTTGGGTTTTTCCGCGGATTGAGGAAAATAACCAAGGAATATGACCAATCTTTGGGTCGATTCTTTTAAATACTTGTTAAGATCCTCTTTGAATGCGTCTTCTGGGGGCTCTTCGAAGGCTGGATAGATTTTGGTTCTCTGGGAACTTGCATGGTTGATAAGTCATTGAATCCTAAGCAAACTGTACATATCCCCCGAGATCAAGGCTAAGGCGCTGAAACAGGTGAATCCGGTTGAATACCCCATAACACCGCCCC
>JAQTSI010000291.1 GCA_028711365.1 Methylococcaceae bacterium | reverse complement strand
CACCGCCATCCCCACCCTCATCGAGCATTGCATGCAGGAGATCGTGCCGCGCCCGGTGGATTCCATCGAGGGGGTATTGGCAGCCGACCGCGAATCCCGGAGCCTGGCCAGCCAGTTCATCAATCATACGGGTTAAATCACCTTTATGCAATCATTCGGCCTGGTGCATACGGTTTTCTATTTTCTGTTGGCATTGGGGGTGTTGGTTGCCTTCCACGAGTTTGGCCATTTCTACGCCTGCCGGAAATTGGGCGTGAAAGTGCTGCGTTTTTCCATCGGGATTGGCAAGTCCGTCTGGCGGTACCGCAAATCGGCGGGAGCCACCGAATTTTCCATCGGCGCGTTGCCTTTCGGCGGCAATGTGAAAATGCTGGACGAACGGGAAGGCGAGGTCGAGCCCGCCGATTTGCCGTCTTCGTTCAACCGCCAGAGCCTCGCTGTCCGATCGGCCATCGTCGTGGCCGGTCCTTTGGCCAATTTTCTGCTCGCCATCCTGCTCTACTGGATCGTGTTCATGGTCGGCGAGGTCGGCATCCGTCCGGTATTGGGCCCGATTGCCCCCGGCACTTTGGCCCAGCAGGCCGGATTCGCGGAAGGAGATGAAATCCTTGCCGTGGGCGATGAGACAACGCCTACCTGGAATCTGGCGATCGGCTCCTTGATCGAACAGGCGATGGATCAGGAAAGACTACGGATCGCAGTGCGTACGGCAAAGGGCGAGCCGGGCAGCAGGATTCTGGCGATGCCCCGCGATCTCGCCGAGCATCCCGAAATACTGTATGAGCGGCTGGGCTTTCATCCCTGGCAGCCCCCCATCCCGCCCATCGTCGGGAAGATAGAACCGGAAAGCGTGGCCGAAAAGGCGGGTCTGCTGACGGGCGATCGTTTGTTGACCGTCGACGGTGAGCCGGTCGGAGATTGGCAGCAATGGGTGGAATATGTCCGCGCTCGGCCCGGCAAGGAACTGGTCATCGAACTGGAGCGGGAAGGATCTCAGGTCAGCTTGAAGTTGCGGCCCGCCGAGGTGGATTCCGCCCAGGGCAAGATCGGCCGAGTGGGGGTCGCCAACGCGCCGGTTCCCGAGGCGATGTTCGACGCCATGCAGGTCGAATATCGGTTGCCAGCCTTGCCGGCCCTGTCCGCGGCGATTTCCCGAACCTATGAATATTCGGCGCTCACTTTGAAAATGATGGGACGAATGTTGATCGGCAGGGTTTCCGTCGACAATCTCAGCGGGCCTATCGGCATCGCCCAATCTGCCGGGCAATCGGCGCGGCTGGGCTATGTCTATTTCCTCAAATTCATGGCCATCGTCAGCGTCAGTTTGGGTGTGCTGAATCTCCTGCCGGTCCCGGTTTTGGACGGTGGCCATTTACTGTTCTACCTGATCGAAGGCGTGCGGGGAAGGCCGCTCTCCGAGCGAGTGCAACTCGTGTTTCAGAATATCGGTATCGTGATTCTATTTTCATTGATGATTTTTACCTTCTATTTAGACATCATGAGACACCCCGCCTGAAGCGTGTCGCCGTCAAGCCAATACCCGGGCATTTCGTCCGTCTAGCCACTTATGGATGCAACGATGAGAAAATCACTGACTACCTTGACCTTGGGCGCTTTGTTTGCTTTTTCGCCCCTACTCATGGCCGAAGAAAGTTCCACCAAGGCCATCGAGGAATCCCTGAAACAGGCGGCGCCGGGTTTGACGCCCAGTGCCATCAAGCCGTCGAAGATCCCTGGGATTTACGAAGTCGCAGCCGGAAGTAAGGTTTTCTACATGACGGAGGACGGCAAATATCTGATCGAGGGCAAACTGGCCGAGGTAAAAAACAATAAACGGCCGACGCCGATTGCCGGGGTCTATGAGTTTAAACTGGGCTCCAAGCTCTACTATACGACCGCCGATGGCGATTATTTCATCGAAGGTTCACTGATCGACGTCAAGGATCATAAAGACCTGACGGAAGCCCATCTGGGCGAGGGCAGGATTGCCGAACTGGACAAGATCGGTTTGAGCAACATGCTGGTATTCAAACCGAAAAAGCCCAAGCATCATATCTATGTATTCACCGATATCGATTGCGGTTATTGCCGCAAACTGCATTCCGAAATCGATCAGTATCAGGGAGAAGGGATAGAGGTTCGCTATCTGTTCTTCCCGCGTGCCGGAGTGGGATCGGAATCCTATAACAAGGCGGTCGCGGTTTGGTGTTCTAAGGACCGCAACGGCGCGCTCACCAAGGCCAAAAAAGGCGAAACCCTAGAGCTGAAACAATGCACGAACCCGGTCGAGGCGCATATGAAGCTGGGTGAAGAGTTCGGGGCTTCGGGGACGCCCATGATAGTCACCCAAAAAGGTACCATCCTTCCGGGCTATGTGCCCGCCGACAAATTGGCGAAAATCCTACAACAGGAATCGCCGATCTGATCTTCTGTCCGGCGGGCTTCATCAGGCCCGCCGGGCAGTTCAAGCCCTGTCATGACGCCCGTGATGGTTTCCCATTGCGAGTCGCGCCCGGTTGATTTCGTTGCCGACTTGCCAGGGCAGGGGCTGAATCGCCCACATCGAGTCGATAAGCCTGCTTGCGCCTTCGCGCTTCCTTCCAAGAACTCCCTGGTTTCACCGCCCGATCCTGCTCTCCTCACCGCTAAGGATGCGTCGAATATTGACTCTATGCCGCCAGATCAACAGAGCGCTCATTCCCGCCGTGGCGGCGGTGAGCGGGAGAGAATTCAACAGCCACCAGACATAGGCAGGGGCCAGCAGGGAGGCGATCAGGGCCGACAGCGAGGAGATCCTGGACAGGAAGGCGACGGCTAGCCAGGTCGTCAGCACGGCCAGTCCGATGAGCCAGGAATAGCCGGTCAGCACACCCAGCGCGGTGGCCACGCCCTTGCCCCCCTTGAAGCCGAAAAACACCGGATAAAGATGGCCGATGAAAGCCGCCGAGCCGACTGCCGCCAGCACCCCGTCCGTGGCATCCAGGGCCTGGGCGATCAGCAGGGGAATCAAACCCTTGGCCATGTCGCCCAGCAGGGTGATGATGGCCGCCTTTTTCCCTCCCAAGCGAAGCACATTAGTTGCTCCCGGGTTTTTCGAGCCTTCTTCGCGGGGATCGGGCAAGCGCATGAGGCGGCTGGTAATGACCGCGCTGGAGAGCGAACCTAGAAGATATGCAATCGGCACCAACAACTGCCACATGTATGTATTCTCTCGATGGGGTATTGAACTAAAGGCGGTTTTTGTGATAACAATTCCGCCCTCACAAAAAAACGACCCGGATTGACGATGGACATTATATTTCTGCGCGGCCTGCATATCGAGACCATCGTAGGCATTTTCGATTGGGAGCGGGTCACGCCGCGGACCGTCGTCCTCGACCTTGAAATGGCTACCGATAACCGCAAGGCGGCGGTTTCCGACGCCATCGAAGACGCTCTGGATTACGATGCGGTATCCAAGCGCATCGTGGCCTTCGTACAGGAAAGCCGTTTCTTCCTGGTGGAAACCCTGGCGGAACGCATCTGCGAGGTCATTCGCGATGAATTCAAGGTTCCCTGGGTGAGGCTAAGCCTCAACAAGATAGGAGCCATTCAAGGCGCGAGCGACGTGGGCGTCATCATCGAGCGGGGCGTGAAACCCAGCCATGGTTAAGGTATTCCTGAGCCTCGGCAGCAACGTGGAGAGGGAAAAGCACATCCCCGAGGCCTTAAGCGATCTGGAGTCGTTGTTCGGCACCTTGACCGTTTCCAGCCTTTACGAAAGCGAGCCGGTGGGGTTCGAAGGGGATCCGTTTTACAATCTGGTCGTGATGTTCGAGACGGAGCGTCCGCTCGATGAGATAGCCGGAAAGCTGCGTGAAGTCGAGATTGCTCATGGACGCACGGGTCAAAGCCGGAAATTCGAGTCGAGGAGGCTGGATATAGACCTGATCCTTTATGGAGATCGGGTGACGGAGGAGGGCCGACTCCCACGTGAGGAAATCACCCAATATGCCTTCATGCTGGAGCCTTTGGCCGAAATCGCCCCGCAGCAGCAGCATCCGGTTTTAGGAAAGAGCTTCGCCTGCCTGTGGGCGGCGTTCGACAAGGATCAGTTGAAGCAAAAGCGGGTTTGAGTTAGGTGCGGCAAGTCTGGTAAGACTGGGGAATCCAGATATTCCCAGACTCGCCACGATCGCGGAGCTTATTTTTTTTCTTGGTCGTCTGCGAAAACCCAGCGAGCAAAGAAGATAGCACCCGCGATGATCGCGATGGTGACGACGATACCCATCGGGGATCTCATTTTTTCAACTAAATCTAGAATGGCTCCCATTTCGTAACCTACCTTAGCGTAATTGATTAAAAGGCGTTGGAATAGAGCGCAGAATGTATCTGTCTCCTATCGCGTCGCCTATCTTACCTGCTGATCATCTTCTGTCAAGCAAACAGTTGTTCTTGCCGTCGGTGTTGCACTTTTTTCATGAGATTGGGATAGTCTCAAAAACAAAAACCCAGACCCTGCGGGTCTGGGTGATGAAAAAAGCAGCCCTGCGGCGCTAGCCGTTTTTCTTATCTCGCCAAGCTAGAAAGCCTTGGCGATTCTCGGCTTGTTTGAGCGGCTAGGGTAAACCGAGCTTACAGGCTGGGGGTAACAGAAGAAGAGATCTTCTGTTTGTCGCCGTCGGGAGAATTGCCGCAACCAACCATGCCGATGGACAGCAGAGCAACACTGATGACGCAAAGTACGAGCTTCTTCATAAAATCCTCCTCATTTTTGAACATTGAAAACATGCTTCTTTTTTAGGTAGTGCGTGAGCACGGGTGTTTTTATAAAGAAGATTTTTGAAAATTGCAAGAGATCGCGTGATTGGCGTTGTCCAATGCCAGGGTTGTTTTTCATAAATTATTGATAGGAATGGATTTTGTTTCGCCTCATCGAGTAGGGGAAATCAGCCCCAAAAGTCTGCCCGTCACCGCCAGGATGGGGGGGGATTTGGGCCGATTCAAGGCTTGCTGGCGAGAAGAATCGCCCGGCGAGGCGACGGCAATCCTTCGACCGTCAACCCGGGATGATCGGGGTCCAGACATTCCCGCAAGGATTCGAAGCGCATCCAGTCGGTGCTGCGCTGTTCGTCCATCGTGGTTGGGCTCGTGTCGATCAGCCGGATTTGCCGGTAGCCACAACGCTTCAGCCAGGCTGTCAGCGTCGAACCGGTAGGAATGAACCAGACATTGCGCATCCGGGCATAACGGTCTTCAGGAACCAGCACCTGCCCTTCTCCGCCTTCGATCACCAGGGTTTCCAGCACCAACTCGCCACCGGCGCGCAACAACTCGCGCAGTTCGAGCAAATGATCGATAGGGGAGCGGCGATGATAAAGCACCCCCATGGAAAAGACCGTGTCGAAGGCTGGCAATGGCTTCGGGACATCCTCGATCCCCAGAGGCAACACATGCACGGGCAGCTCGCCGGCAAAATGCTTGATCGCATGGAATTGCATGACGCTGAGCAGGGTAGGATCGATCCCGATCACCAGTCTGGCGCCTGCCCCGAGCATCCGCCAACCATGGTAGCCGTTGCCACAGCCGACATCGAGCATGGTTTTTCCGGCCAATGACCCGATATGATCTTGCAATCTTCGCCATTTCAGATCCGAGCGCCATTCGCTGTCGATGTGGATTCCTTGCACGAGATAAGGCCCTTTGCGCCAGGGATGGAGCGAGCGCAACAGGGACTCGATGTCGTTGCGCAGGGTTTCGGCGCAATCACCGCTTGCGCCGATTTGCGGGGCATCGGCGTTGAGATCGATGAAGGAGGGGATAATCCGGGGCAGGCGGTTCAAGGCGGCCTGCCAGCGCGGTAAATCGCCATGGCTCGAGGAAGCGAATGCTTGTTGCAATTGATCAGGCAGGATATCCAGCCAGGGGCGT
>JAQTSI010000290.1 GCA_028711365.1 Methylococcaceae bacterium | reverse complement strand
ATCCTCTGTCAGCGCCCGTCGGTGGTTACCGGCGGGGAGTTGACTCTGGCCATGCTGGAGCTGGCGCACGATCCGACGACGAAACAATATTTCGCGCCGCTGCAAATGAAGGCGAACAACGGCATTTACATGATCGACGATCTGGGGCGCCAACGGTTCAGAAGCGCGGATTTGCTCAATCGCTGGATCGTGCCCCTGGAACAGAAACTGGACTACCTGACCGTGGGAAGCGGCACCCGGTTCCCGGTGCCCTTCGACGTGGTGCTGATCTTCTCGACCAACATGAATCCGCTGACGCTCGCCGACGAGGCTTTCCTGCGCCGACTCGGTTACAAGATCCTGTTCGATGTGCTCACCCCGGCGGAATACGAGGCCATCTGGCGTCAGGTGTGCGAGAAAAACGCCATCGCGTTCGACCCGGCAGCCTTTCACTACGTTCTGGAGCTCTACCATCGGGAAGAGAGGCCGCTGCTGCCTTGCCAACCCAGGGACCTGTTGGACTTGGTCATGGACCAGTGCCGCTATGATGGCGTGGAGAACCGGGTGACGACCGAACGTTTGGACCGGGCGTGGAACAGTTATTTCGTGCGCCCCATCGCGGCCCCGTTAGAGTTTATAGAACCATCCGGGCACGGCCGCCGCATGACCGATTAAGCCCTTCCCAATCGTCCAAATCCTGGTTTCGCAGAGGAGATCAAGAACATGCTAACCGGTAGAACGCTGTTGCTCTTATTCGTGGCGCTGGTATTGGCCATCCTGGCGGTCTTGATCGCACAGCGTTGGGTCGAATCCCTGGGGAACGGAGGAGCGCAACAGGTACAATACACGCCGGTGATCGTTGCGGCCGAGAACATCCCGCAGTGGGGGAAAGTCGAGGAACTCCAGGTGACCGAAAAAAACTGGCCGAAGGAGACGGTGACCCAAGACATGTTTACGGAAAAATCGCAGGTTCTCGGCAAGTACGCGATCGATAAAGTCTTCAAGGGCGAACCTCTGAATAGACGTCGCATGATCGAGCGCAAGGAGGGAAGTATACTTTCCCTGGTCTTTCCCGAAAACAAGCGCGCCTTCACCGTGCGAGTGAACGACGTGAGTGGAGTGGGAGGCTTCTTATCGCCGGGCGACCGCGTCGATTTGCTGGTCTCCCGGAAGCAGCCGGGGTTGAACGAGGAAACCCGCACGGAAACCCTCCTCCAGGACATCAAAGTTCTGGCCGTGGACCAGGAGGCTACGAGCGAAAAGATCAAGCCCATCGTGGTCCGCTCCGTCACCTTGGAGGTGACGCCACAACAGGCGGAAGAGGCTTTCAATGCGCAGCAGCAAGGCCCGATTCAACTCACCCTGCGCAACCCGGCCGACAAGACCCTGGTCGAGAAGCCGGAGACCATCGCTCGCGGGGTAGCGCCGCCGACGCCGAAAACGTCCGCCTCTGAACCCGACAGAAAACCTTACACCATCATCCGGGGAAGTGTTTCCAGCAGGGGCATCTGTGGCCGCTTCGAGTGTACGGAAAAGATCCAGTGATCCACACTGCGCCAGCATCATAAAAATGATCAAGGGAGTTTGTCCATGATTCTGCTTAGCCGCACAGCCAGCCCCGAGCCTCCCCTCCTCCGTTTCTGCGCCAGGCTGATCTTCGCCATCATCCTGGGTTTGGCGTCCCATAGCCTCTTCGCAGAAACGGTGGCGGTGAACAAATCGATGTTCATACACCTGAAGGAGGCAACGGACCGCATCACGGTAGGCGACCCGAGCGTGGCCTATGTGGATCGCCTGGACCCGACCCATCTTTATGTCCAGGGCAGAAGACTGGGCAACACCAACGTGGTTCTATGCAGCAAGACCTCTTGCTACCGCACCATCGAGTTGGAAGTCACCCATGACCTGGACGGGCTCAAAGCCAAGCTGCATGAGTTGTTCCCACAGGAGCACCCGAAGGTGCTTTCCTCCCAAGGCTCCCTCGTCCTGGCAGGCCAGGTATCCAGTCTGCTGAAAATGGACGCCATACTGAAAATAGCCCATACCTTCGCACTTCGAGGCGAACAGCAGCCTTCGGAAATCAGCGCCAATGTCACTCAGAATACGACCAACATCGGACCAGACGCCGCTAACTCGGCAGGAGCGCGCCAGGCGGGGTCTTCGCCTGCGGCGCCCTTGGGACAGGCAACCGGGGTGATCAACCTCATGCAGGTGGGCGGCCCGCAACAGGTCATGCTGGGGGTGACCGTGGCGGAAATCGAGCGCCGCCTGGCGCGCAACCTGAAAGTGGATTTCTCCGCCGTTGGCGCCGGTGGCGATTTCAGCAGCGGCGTCATCAGCGGGAAAGCGTCGGTCGATGCCCTGAGCAAGACATTATCGTCCATGACCAGTCCCGCATCAGGCGTTGCGGCGAGCGCCATCAACCCCTACGGTCTGTTTTTCAAGTTCATCGGCCATGACGCCTCCGTCAAGACGGTGATCAATGCGGCCAAGGATAACGGCTTGGCGAAGATTTTGGCGGAACCCAACCTCACGGTCATTTCCGGCCAAGACGCGGATTTCCTGTCGGGCGGCGAGTTTCCCGTCCCAGTGCCGCAAAGCACCGGAACCGGCGGTGCAAACACCATCACTGTCGTTTTCAAGCCTTTCGGCGTGATGTTGAAATTCCTCCCCGTGGTCCTCGACAGCGGGCGGATCAGTTTGAAGCTGAACATCGACGTGAGTGAGATATCCGCCGAGAACGCGGTCCTGATTCCCAACTCCAGCAACGAAAGTTTCGTCATACCCTCTCTGACCAAGCGCAGCGCCAATTCCTCGCTGGAGCTGGACGACGGGCAGACCATGGGGATTGCCGGCCTGATCAGCGACAATATGCGCGAAACCATCTCGAAATTTCCCGGCCTGGGCGATATTCCCCTGCTCGGACAGTTGTTCACCAGCCAGACGTTTTTAAAGAACGAGACCGAATTGGTCATTTTCGTCACGCCGCACCTGGTCAAATCCATCGCGCCCAATGGCATCCAATTACCCACGGACAAATTCGTCGAGCCTAGCGACGAGGAGTATTATCTGATGGGCAGGACAGAAGCCCGGCAGGCGCCGGCGCGCCTTGACAGCGGGCAGATCTATACCGGTGGCCTGCGCGGCCATTTCGGACAACAACCCTAAGAGGAGTGGGCCGTCATGAATCTTCATCAATACGAACAGCTAGCAAGGTCGGTTCGGTGGTTTTTCGCGTTCAGCCTGGCACTGTTGGGAGGATGCGCCGAATGGAGCAGCACGCCGGCGCGCGTGCAGGCCCATTACGGCGCTTCGGTACGCAGCCTGGTCAACAGCCAGATCTATAACCCGTACAAGGCCCATTATCCCGCCACCCTGTTGCCAGACGGCCTGGAAGGCAACAAAGCCGAATCCGAACTGGAGGGAGTGTACCGCCCAGACATCGGCAAGCCGGCGGACGTTCGGCGCCGCACCACGATTGGAGCAACGGGTACCTCCAGTCAGTGAAACTCGACATCTTGAAGCATCGAAGCATGAGTATTGATAACCGCGAAAGGAAAGCAGCACAAAATTCCATCGCCCTCCAGGCGCGGGTATCTATACAAGTCCCCTCCCCCTTGGCCATAGGTATCTGCTCAAGTCTGAAATCTACTCCTTCCCCCTTGCAGGGGGACAAATCGGCAGGACAGCCGATTTGCACGGCGAAGCCGCCCGGAGGGGGCTGGACAGGGATAGTCCAGCCTGAACGTTGGGATGGGGGTAGAAGCTTGCCGAAACCCAGAAGCGGCGCATATGACCGGCGTTCAACCCCCACCCTAACCCTCAATACTGTTGACTTAAGGTCCAGGCCCGTCGTTCCGGCAGGGAACGCCGGAACCCAGACGCTCGGGATGACTGGCGGAGTAACGTCCCTGTCGACTGGATACCGGCGATCCCTGCCGGTATGACGGCTTAATTCAACAATATTGACCCTAACCCTCCCCCTGCCAGGGGGAGGGGATTTGTGTAGATACCTTTGCCTGGCAGGGGGAGCGAATGTTGGTATGAAACTAAAATATGCTCAGAAGGGGCTTGCGATAGTGGAGTTTGCCTTAGTGGCGGCGTTGCTTCTGGTGATTCTTTTTGGAATCATGGAGCTAGGCTTGGTCATGTATGACAAAGCCATCATCACGAATGCCAGCCGGGAGGCCGCAAGATCGGGAATAGTGCTGAGAAAAAATGCCGATGGGACACCATGGTCAATCGAGCAAATTCAAGCTTTGGCTACAGACGTGGTCAATAGCTATTGCGGGACCTATGTGGTCAGTTTCAAATCGGGTGAAACTTGTCACCTCAATCCTGACCCCACCCAAACGACTGATGCTTACGGCACCAAGCTCACAGTGACTGTCACCTACAACTACTACAATTTAGCTTTCGGTAACTTATTGACTCTCCTGTCGGGAGGCACATTTCCGTATCCATTGCCGCTAAGCGCTACGACCGCCATGTATATGGAGCAATAGCGGAACTGAGGCAGCCTCGTAACCGTTCAGTTCCCTCCCCCATGAAGAGCATAGGTATCTACACAAGTCTGAAAGTGTAAGGAAATCAACTCCTTCCCCCTTGCAGGGGGAAGGGTGGGATGGGGGTAGAGACTCGCTGAACCCTGAAGCGCCGCCGTCTCATCGGCGTTCAACCCCCACCCTAACCCTCCCCCTGCCAGGGGGAGGGGATTTGTGTAGATACCCATGCCTGCAAGGGGGAAGAGGTGTGAGTGAATATGAGACAGCGATATAGTCAGAATTCGAGGAGCCAAGTATGTATTTACGATGCCGCAAGGATAAACCAAGTAGATCAAGACCTACCCCAGGAGGAGATTTTTATGCGTGGGAATACTCGAAGTGAACGGCAAGGTGGGGCCATTATACCTTTAGTCGCCGTCAGCTTGTTGGCATTGTTGGGCTTCGCCGCACTGGCGATCGATGTGGGGTATCTTTTTGTCGTGCGCAACGAGCTACAAAACGCCGCAGATACCGCTGCCTTGGCTGGAGCAAGCTACCTGTTCAAAAGCACCCCACCCTCGCCCAACTGGGACGCCGCGGAGGCAGAGGCAAGCAATGCGATTACGCAGACGAATAATAAAGCAGCCAATGTTGCATTGGCGACTGGGACCATCACAACCGGTTACTGGGACTTAACAGGAGCCATAAAAGGAATTCAATCGAGTTCAATCACCCCGAGGCCCAATATTGATTTTCCGGCCGTGAAGGTTGAAATCACCAAAAGCGGCAATAACGGGGTCGTCAATGCTTTCTTTGCGCAAGCCCTCGGGATCGCGACGTTTAGTCCGAGGGCCATATCGGTTGCCGTGGTGACGGGTCCTGGCTACACAAATCAAAATTTCCCTTTCACGATCGACCAATGCCTATTCGATAAGTATTGGGATTCAACGACAGGCCAACCAAAACCGGTCGACGGTTCCTATGATATAACGATTGGATCGACCTATCATTATTCGGGATGTGGAAGTATCGTACCAGGGCAATGGAGTTCGTTATCGATCGATAGCAATGCCGCCAGCTACGTTACAAATCTTGTTGACGATTTCAGCAATGGTATTGAGCACAAATTAGCTATTGGAACCGAGGTTTATATACAACCGGGAACGGAAGCCAGCCTCTATAAAAAGGCCGCTGACTGCAGCGGCAAGGGGGATAAAACCTGCGAATACGTGACAGCACCTATCGTGTGCCCTAATCCACCGGCCTGTGATGGCGCTCTTGATCCGAAAAGTCACTTTCCCATTGTGGCTTTCGCCTGTCTCAATATTCTGAGCGCAAACCAAGGCGAAAAAACCATTACCGTTCGAATGGTCGGAAGCAATGACCCTTATTACTCAAAGTGCAAAGTCTCCGGCGGCGGGGTCGGCCCCGCGTATGGTTCATTTCTGCATCCAAGGTTGGCCAATTATTATGACAATACCTATTGAATACCAACAGGAGTCATCCCTGTGCCAGTTTGATT
>JAQTSI010000289.1 GCA_028711365.1 Methylococcaceae bacterium | reverse complement strand
GCCAGGCCAGCCAGCACCGCCATGCGCCGATCCAGAGGATTGATCGGCCTTCCGGCACCTTTGAGTCTTGCCACCGAGTCGTCATCGTTTACGGCGACGATCAGCCGGTCCCCCAAGGTTCGGGCCTTTTCGAGGTAGACTACATGGCCGGCATGTAGGATGTCGAAACAGCCGTTGGTCATGACGATGCGCTCTCCCCGCTCACGCGCCGCCGCCACCGCATTCAAGAGCTGGTCTTCGGACATGATGCCACGTTCCGGACCATCGCCTTGCAGCATGGTCTGCCCGAGTTCGAGGGCGCTGACCGTCGCTGTGCCGAGCTTGCCCACCACGATGCCGGCAGCCCGATTCGCCAGAGCGACCGCATCCGGCAATTCGGAACCTGCAGCCAGAGACGCGGCAAGAGTGGCGAGCACGGTGTCGCCGGCGCCGGTAACGTCATACACCTCCCGGGCCTGCGCGGGCAGGTGCAACTGCGAGAGCCCATCGCGCAGTAAGGTCATTCCGTGTTCGCCACGGGTTACCAGGAGCGCCTCCAGCCGGTGTTCCCTAAGCAGGTTCATGCCTCGTTCCACAAGGGCGAACTCGTCGGCACAGGGACCGACGATCGCCTCGAATTCACTTAGGTTCGGTGAGACGAGCGTCGCCCCCCGATAACTTGAGAAATCCCGGCTCTTGGGATCGACTAGTACGGGCCGACCGGCGACGCGCGCAGCCTCGATCAAAGCCTGCGATGCGCTGAGCGAGCCCTTGCCATAGTCGGACAACACGACGACATGGGTCTTTTCAAACCATTCCCGTGCTGCCTGAACCAAACCAGCCCCGAGTTCAGCGGCAAAGGGTTGTTCGAAATCCAGACGCATGAGCTGTTGATTGCGGCTCATCACCCTCAACTTGATCACCGTAGGAACCCCGGAAAGGCGAGTGAAGGCGCATCGCACGCCGGCGCTCTCGAGGCGTTCCGTCAGGATAGCGGCGGCACTATCCTCACCTGTGAACCCGAGTAGAATCGCCGCTCCGCCGAGCGAAGCGACGTTGAGCGCTACGTTAGCGGCGCCACCCGGTCGGTGCTCCTCGTGGTCTATCCGCACCACCGGAACCGGAGCTTCCGGGGAAATGCGGGAGACGGGACCGAGCCAATAGCGGTCGAGCATAATGTCGCCGATGACGAGAACCCGTGCCCGATCAAATGCTGGGATTTGGAATTTCATATGTCCGAACCATCCGCGGCCAGTTGGTTTTCGATCCATTCGCACCAGCAATGAAGAATGAAAATATGCGCTTCCTGAATACGGGGCGTCGTTTTCGACGGCACGAGGACTGCCACATCGCAACGGTCGCGCAGATGACCGCCGTCGTTGCCGAGCAGACCGATCGTCCCTACTCCAATGCTGCGCGCAGTCTCGACTGCTTGATAAACATTATTACTATTGCCGGAAGTGGATATTGCGAGCAGGCAGTCGCCTGGACGACCGAGCGCTTCGATTTGTCGCGAAAATACGGTGTTGAATTCGTAATCGTTGCAGTGTGCGGTAACTATCGAAGTATCCGTGGTCAATGCGATCGCGGCAAGAGCCCTGCGATGCTTCCGATACCTGACCACCAGCTCGGCCGCAGCATGTTGGGCGTCCGCCGCGCTTCCACCGTTACCGCATAGCATGATCTTGCCGCCTTCATCGAGGCATTTCAGCAGTCGCCCGCCGGCTTCCGCAACTGCTTCTATGCAGGGAGGCAATACCTCGAAGACCTGCCGATGTTCGGCCAGTGCAAGCTTAAAGAACTCTGGGAAAATTCTATCCTCCATTTTGCCAATCCGATTTTAAATTGATTTGTCTGGCTCCAAACTCAAGATTCGTCTGGTATCAACTCGGCCATTTAACGCGCATAGGTTTTATGGCGTAAAAGTCATTCATTAAAAGGGCTGTCCATGTCAGTGCTGTAATCTCTACCGGTTGTGGTCTAAATGGGGCTTGCTAGTATTGGCACCGCAAGATCTTGTGGCTACAGCATTCACATGGATATCCCTTTTCATTAATGGTACCCTAATCCGCATTGATGACAAGGAAATCGATGGAAGCCTGTGCACTTGCCGCAGTACCCAGATTGATGGTGAACGATCCGGCTACTGGCACTACATTCTTGACGTAAGCCGTGGTGTCATTCGATGAAACACACGCCATGACGTGAGATTTCTCCGTGACCAGCGAATTAGTGACGACGATGCTTGTGCCACCTGCCGCGACATTCACCCGCCCGGATGGCTTGTTGATCGTGACCGCCCCGACCGTTGCGGTATTGGTGTAATCGAGATAGAGTGCTCCCCAACCCAAGGTCGAATCGCCAAGCATACCGCCGATTGCCGGCTTGAGGGAGCGCGCTTTCAGATCCCGGTATTGTCCGGCGGCTCCATTATTGATTTCCACGACACCCGCCGCGCTGCGCGCAATACCGGTGTCCACGGCACCTGTAACATTGGCAGTCAACGACCACTCGAGCGCACCAGCCGCCCGCATGGTCAATGTACCGGTATTGTCCAAGCCAATATGCGCTGCGGCTTGAACTGTCGTATCGTTGTAATTGGCTAAATAGCTTTGTGGTGCACAAATGAATAACGTCGTGGTATTCTGGCTAAAAATACTTTGTCTTGCGGCCAGAGAGCCACCTTCCTCTTTTAAAGTAAGAACAGGACGCTTATTGGCATCTGACACACCGCCAACAATGAGTACGCTCGAATTATAACCTACCCATCCGACATGAACTATACTCTTGTCTCCATTTAACTGATAGTTCAAATGCATCTCATCGTTACCTGGCCCCCAACCCAATGCAAAAATCGAAGATGTACCCGCAGAATTAGATTGCCTCAGCAATGGCGTACCATTAGAAACGCCATGACGCTCTATAAAACTAGATGGATTACTAAATATTATACCTGCATAAGGACTCGGGTCTGGATATGTGTTTATTTGAAGTATGTTACCTACAACAGAATGTGGATGACCAAAAGCAACATAATTGCTTTGAAAAGATACACCGGCCCATAGATCTGCGGCAACTCCATTCGCTGAAGCAGCTATGCTTATAGGACGTATACCACTGCCATCTGCGTTATAAACAGTACCAATGTGCCGTTCATGCCAACCAACACCTGCGGTAGTTGGTTCATAATAACTTTCCCAGACATCTGTAAAAGTAGAGTACGCTGAATTATAAGTTATATTATTCCGCAAATTCCAGCCCATATTAAATACTTGGTTTTCTTGCAATCCATGATTGATGCTAGATTGTACAATTCCTTCGCTCCAAGTTAAATGAGTGCTAGCGGGACCATCTATGGACTTCCAAGTTATTGTGTTGATGTTTTTTGAAGTACCACTATAACTTGGCTCTATATAAATAGAGCCTCCGCTAGTCGATCCACTCCCTGCCTTGAGGACAAGATTACCTCCCAGGGAAGCTCCGCCTCCCCCATGAAGAGTCACGCTGGCGCCAGGCGTAAATGATGGATCAAATGCCGTGTTTTCCTTCATACTAAAATCCGTGATCCCCAACCCGGAATCGTCGGTATTATCCATATATGATGTTGCGGTATTATCGTTAATCGTAGTTAGTGCGTAAAGTCCAGCACCAGAACTATTGGAGCGATATAATCGTCTCGCAATAACTCCAGCCGGACCAATGGGAATGTTGGTGATATTGATCTGTTGCGCCACGGGATCTAAAAAAAGAGTTATACCGCCTCTCAAATCAGTCTCGCCATTCGCTGTGATAAAGGTGACGGTCCACCGATAATGCCCGGTAATATTGCCGGCGGAACCTAGCGCGACCGTGGGCGCGGAATTCACCTCGATGAGATTGAAGTTCAGAACATTGCTAATGTCGTCGCTCATAGTGCGATCCTCATTTATCCTTATACGTTAATTTTGCTGGCGTGGCTACAATGCCAACGAGCATTATGCCGCATCCGTTCGGCCGGTCTTTTCATCATGCGGTTCGACCGCCCCATTAACCTGCGTCGCCCAACCACGAGCCGCATTTTCCAGAGACTTCTTGCGCTTCCGGCCATTCACGTATCGGAATGTAGAAGCCGGTTTTCTGGCGGTCGAGTGTCTGTTTCGGCAAGCCGAACTACGGGACACCGCTATGGCTTCACGGATATAGATATGCCCGGTCAACCGGGGAAGCCAATGCATGGTAGGGAGAGATCACCGCCAAACCACATGTTCTTGACTCAAAAATTCTCGATTGCGGTCGCATAAATTTCGTCCGTATCCATGATCTCTCCACAAATCCTTTCTCCATCCAAGCGAAAGATCTGATATCCCGCAGTCTCGAGAATAGCTTTGACTTTCGCTTTCTGTTCGTCGCCATGAAGCGCGATAAACCACACGGCTTTTTTCGTTTTTAATAGTTCGCGGGCACCTTCCAGAACCAGCGACTCGGCACCTTCCACATCCATTTTGACCAGATTAGGAGCAGAGATGAGTGATTGTGAAATCAGATAATCGAGCGTGATAAGTAGGTAGGCATATAAAATATTCTGCATGACAATACTTTAATATAACTTATAGTTGATAACTAAACAAACTATAGAAACATAGTAAAATCAAGATGTTAACGATTTTTCGGAAATTTGGTAGAAAGCTATAAGGCATTTCTGTCTCGTATTAACTTTTTTATGCCTACCTACTTACTAGGCACGAGATATCCAGTATTGGAATTTGATACCTTTCCCATCGAGTTATTTTCGGCAAGCTCGAAGCCAAGCATGCCATTCCCGTCCACAACGGCGGTCTGAAGTAAGGTGACATTTCGCAAGAAATTCATCTTGATGTGACGCAAAAGATTATCGACATTCTCTGCTAGCGGCTCGAAAGCATAGACGTGGCCTTCCACGCCAACCAGCCGTGAGAATGCGAGGGTATAATAACCCGCGTTGGCGCCGATATCAAAAACTTTCATTCCTGGCTTAACAAAGCGTTCTATCGCGGATTGTTTATCCATTTCATAGGTGCCCAACCAACACTTGTGAATGCTAGAGCCCACCCTCCATAGCATCCCCTTGTTGATGCCTGAACACACCGGTAGAGATAGAAATTTCGGCAGCACAACAAGAGGCAAACGCAACATCTTTCCGAACAAGGTGTCTGGTGAAACCTTTGACCATTCACGCCACATATGAGCCACCCAACAGGTTTTCGAAATAGGTAACGGTATTCATGAGCCCCTCATCGAGGTTGATCTCGGGCACCCAACTCAAGTGTTTTTTCGCCAAGCCGATGTCCGGCTGGCGTTGCACGGGATCGTCGCTAGGCAGCGGCTTGAAGACGATCTTCGAACTCGAGCCCGTCATGGCCATCACCTTTTCCGCGAGTTCGAGGATGGTGAATTCCACCGGGTTGCCTAGGTTGATGGGTCCGACGAACTCATCCTGCGTGTTCATCAAACGCACGATCCCGTCGATCAGATCGTCCACGTAGCAAAACGAACGGCTTTGCCTACCCTCGCCGTAGACCGTAATGGGCTCGTTCTTCAGCGCCTGGACGATGAAATTAGACACCACACGGCCGTCGTTAGGGTGCATGCGCGGGCCGTAAGTATTGAATATGCGGGCGACCTTGATCCTGAGTTTATGCTGTCGATGGTAGTCGAAGAACAAGGTTTCGGCGCAACGCTTGCCTTCGTCGTAACAGGAGCGCAAACCGATGGGGTTGGTGTGTCCCCAATAGTCCTCGATCTGGGGATGCACTTGGGGATCGCCGTAAACCTCGCTGGTGGAGGCTTGCAAGATCTTGGCCTTGACCCGCTTGGCCAGCCCCAGCATGTTGATCGCCCCATGCACGCTGGTCTTGGTGGTCTGCACCGGGTCGAACTGATAATGAATAGGCGATGCGGGACAGGCCAGATTGTAAATCTCGTCCACCTCCACATAGAGCGGGAGGGTGATGTCGTGGCGCATTATCTCGAAGTGGGGATTGGTCAGAAGGGGGGCGAGTTTGTCCTTG
>JAQTSI010000288.1 GCA_028711365.1 Methylococcaceae bacterium | reverse complement strand
GTGGGCGTTCATTCTATTGTTGACGACGGCGGCAATCGCTGTGGCGGTTGCAATCTGGTGGAAAGCGGACACATCCGGTGCGGTGCGGTACGAGACCCAGAAAGTGCAGCGCGGAAATCTTACGGTTATTGTAACAGCCACGGGCACCCTGCAGCCTACGAACACGGTGGAGGTGGGCAGTGAATTATCCGGCACGGTCAAAACGGTTGAAGTCGACTATAACGACCGTGTGAAGATAGGCCAGGTTCTGGCCAGACTGGACACAGCGAAACTGGAGGCGGCGATTACCCAGTACCGCGCCGTTCTTGAAGCGGCGAAAGCAAAAGTTCTCCAAGCTGAGGCTACAGTTATAGAGACGCGGGCCAAACTGACCCGGTACAAAAATGTGTGGGAACTCAGCAAAGGCAAGGTTCCTTCACAGCTGGAAATGGACGCCGCCGAAGCGGCATTCGCGCGCGCCCAGGCCGATGCGGCAAATTACCGGGCGGCAATTTCCCAAGCCCAGGCCACGCTCTCTGCCGGTGAAACCGACCTTTCCAAATCCATTATTTTGTCGCCGATAAACGGCATTGTCCTCACCCGCAACGTGGAACCCGGCCAGACTGTGGCCGCATCCATGACTACCCCTGTGCTGTTCAATCTCGCAGAGGATCTTACCCGGATGGAGCTGCAGGTGAATGTGGACGAAGCCGATGTGGGGAAAATCCGGGAGGGGCAAGAAGCCACATTTACGGTCGACGCCTGGCCGGATCGCAACTTTCAGGCGCGGGTCGTTCAGGCTCGGTACGGTTCCACAACCACGGAAGGAGTTGTAACTTATGTGACAGTCCTTAAGGTGGATAATAAGGATTTGTCCCTTCGGCCGGGTATGACGGCTACGGCGAGCGTTACGGTCAATATGGTAGAGAACGCCATCCTGCTGCCCAATAATGCCCTCCGGTTTACGCCACCGGTGCAGGAAGAAAAATCTTCCGGCGGACTATTGAGCATGCTGCTGCCGCACCCGCCCCGTTCTCAGCCGGAAAAAAACGGAAACGCTGTCGCCAATAAAAGCAAACAGCAGGTGTGGATATTGCGGGATGGACAACTGCAGGCTGTTCCCGTTACGGTTGGGTCAACCGACGGCGTCATGACGGAAATGCTTTCGGGCGATCTCAAAGTCGGGATGGTTGTGGTGATCGATTCCATGAAGGGGGAAAAATGAAGGAGTCATACGGGCAACCACTTATTGTCCTGAGCGGGGTGACCAAAATTTTCGGTGAAGGGCAGGCGGCGGTAGAGGCGCTTAGAGGCGTTAACTTCCGCGTCGATGAGGGGGAGTTTGTTGCTGTCATGGGGCCGAGCGGATCAGGCAAATCTACCTGCATGAACATACTCGGCTGTTTGGATATGCCTACTGAGGGAAGCTATCTGTTCAAAGGAATCGAGGTCGGGAGGTTGAGCCGGAATTCGCGCGCCCTGTTGCGGCGGCACTATCAGGGTTTTGTTTTCCAGGGATTCAATCTTCTTAACCGCACGACTGCTATGGAAAATGTGGAGCTGCCGTTGATTTATCGCGGTATTGCTTCAGCCGAGCGGCGCGGGCGCGCCATGCATGCGCTGGAAACCGTAGGTCTCAAGGGATGGGAAACGCACACTCCCGGCGAGCTGTCGGGAGGGCAGCAGCAGCGGGTTGCCATTGCACGGGCCATCGTTACGGGACCGGCGGTGCTGCTGGCCGACGAACCCACCGGCAACCTCGATACTGCCCGCAGCAGAGAAATCATGGAGCTGCTTACTCTTTTGAACCGCGACTCGGGAATCACAATCATCATGGTGACCCACGAATCGGATATGGTTGCCTATGCGAAGCGCATCATCCGGTTTCTGGACGGCCTGGTTGCATCGGATGAAAACAACGGGAGGCATAACTGATGCTGACAAACTCGATTCTGCTGGCGTTTCGTGAGATTCGGCGCAATGTTCTGCGTTCGTTCCTGACCATCCTGGGGATCGTGATCGGGGTGGCCGCCGTCATCATCATGGTGACCATCGGCGGTGGGGCAACCGTTCAGGTCACGGAGCTGATTTCCAGCCTGGGCAGCAACCTGCTGATGGTTACGCCGGGCAAAAGGCTTGGCCCCGGTCAGTCTTCCGACACGGTTCCCTTCAAGGTTAGCGACGCCGAGGCCATTGCCCGGGACGTTTCTTCCATTGCCGCCGTGGCGCCGGTATCGTCCCAGAGTCTCCAGGCCGTTTCCGGCAATGCCAACTGGTCTACGTCCGTTACGGGGACGGACAATTCGTATTTCAGGGTGACCAACCGGTCCGTTCGGGCTGGCCGGACCTTCAGCGAAAGTGAACTGCGGTCCGGGGCGGCGGTCTGCGTTATCGGAGAGACCGTGCGCAAAAAACTCTTCGGCAACCAGTACCCACTGGGGACTAAGATGCGCCTGCAAAAGCTTTCCTGTGAGATTGTGGGAATCCTGGAATCAAAAGGCCAGAGCACCATGGGAAGCGATCAGGACGATATTGTCGTAATCCCGTTGCGCACCCTGCAGCGGCGCGTCACCGGCAGTCAGAACATCGGTCTGATCACGGTTTCGGTCCGGGACGGGGCTTCGACGGAAAAAGTCCGGCAGGAAATCGGGAAACTGATGCGCGAACGCCGCCATGTCGCCCCCGGCGAAGACGATAACTTCAATGTGATGGATATGAAAGAGATCACCAAAATGCTGACGGGAACAACGCAAATGCTTACGGCCCTGCTCAGCGCCGTGGCGGCGGTCAGCCTTCTCGTCGGGGGGATCGGCATCATGAACATCATGCTGGTGTCGGTCACCGAGCGGACAAGGGAGATCGGTATCCGGCTGGCCATCGGCGCCCTTGAGCGCGAGGTGCTCACACAATTCCTGCTCGAGGCCGTAGTTCTCTCCTCTTTCGGAGGCGTCATAGGCATCATTCTTGCCCTTGCAGGATCGATCTGGCTTTCGGATGTGCTCAAGGTGCCTTTCGTCTTCAACGGGGGGATCATTCTCGTTGCTTTCCTCTTTTCGGCGTCTGTGGGGGTAATATTCGGCTATTTCCCGGCTCTCAAGGCGGCCCGTCTTGACCCCATAGTGGCCCTGCGCCACGAATGATCCTTCTCAATGACCCCGCCGCCGGCGATTTTGTCCATTGCACCTGCTTTCCAATGAGACGCGCTCCTTGTGACCCTTTCTCCTTGACACGCAACGCCGCTTCTCTTATGCTCCCACAATTAAAAGGAAATTCTATCATAATCATATCGGGGAGATTCGATGATGCTTATGATCCTTATGGTTTTTTGGCAATAGAGACAGATCAGGGCATCGACCTCATAAATCTTCCGTACAGGGTTTTATCAATATGAGCCAAGTGGTTATTGAAAATCCCATTTTAAACTCTCCCTTTCGCGAGCCGGAACGTCATTTCCTCTTCACTGATGAGGGTATCACGGACGAAGTCGTAGATATCCGCAGGACCAGTTCCTATTTCGTGCCCATCGCCCGACCAAAAAAGAAAAAGGCTGGCCAGCAACTCCTATTTGACACCGAATGGACGCATGACCGGATAGAAGAGAACAAGCTTGTCAATGATATTCGCCAGCGTGTTGGCTTGTGGCGCAAAGGCGGCTACGTCGGCGTAACGCCGACCACAAGCCGGCTTCTTTCGTATTGGACCGACCCGGCCCGTGAGAAGAAGCTCTTTTTCTGTCAGGTCGAAGCCCTTGAAACCGCCATCTACATCACTGAGGTCGCCAAGAAATACGGTGACGCCTGGATTGAAAACGCGATGCGCGAGGCGAACGACACATCTAACCCCGGCCTTCCACGAATAGCATTCAAAATGGCCACCGGTTCCGGAAAGACGGTCGTCATGGCAATGATCATCTCGTGGCAGACGTTGAACAAGCTTGCCAATCCTCAGGATGCCCGATTCTCCGATACGTTTCTCATTGTGACGCCCGGCATTACAATACGCGACCGCCTTCGCGTACTGTTACCGAACGACCCGCAAAACTACTACCGCCAGCGCGACGTTCTGCCAGCCGAATCATTGGTCCAGCTCGGACGGGCAAAAATTCTGATCACGAACTTCCACGCCTTGCAACTGCGCGAGAAAGTCGCCGCCGGCAAGCTCACCAAGTCGATTCTTGCCGGAGGTGAAACCAGCGCCTTTACCGAAACGCCCGAACAGATGGTCCGGCGCGTTTGCCGTGAGCTGGGCAATAAAAAGAACCTTATCGTCCTGAATGATGAAGCCCACCACTGCTACCGCCGCAAGCCCGACGGCGAGGATGAGAAGCTCACCGGCGATGATCGCATCGAAGCCAGGACGCGCGACGAAGAGGCCCGCGTCTGGATTTCCGGAATCGAGGCCGTCAAGGCCAAGATCGGTGTGAAGGCGATCTATGACTTGTCGGCCACGCCGTTTTTTCTGCGCGGTTCCGGTTATCCGGAAGGCACGCTCTTCCCCTGGGTGGTCTCCGACTTCTCGCTCATCGACTCCATCGAATCTGGCATCGTTAAAGTCCCCCGCGTGCCCGTTGCAGACGATTCGATGACCGGCGATCAGCCGACATACCGCGACCTGTGGCTCCGCATCCGGGAGCACCTGCCCAGGAAGAGCCGCAGGACTGAAGCCGTCGGCGGAGAGCCCAAGCCCCCCGCAGAACTCCAGGGTGCACTCCACAGCCTCTACAGCAACTATGAGAAGTATTACCGCCTATGGGAGACCAACGCCGATGCTCAGGCCAAGGGAATCACGCCGCCCGTCTTCATCGTCGTCTGCAACAATACCAACGTCTCCAAACTCGTCTTCGATTATATTGCCGGATGGGAGAAACAGATCGGCGACAGTGCCGTCGTTCAGGCCGGCCAGCTTCCCATCTTCCGCAATGACGACGCCAACGGCGGCTGGCTCCGCCGTCCCAACACCATCCTCGTCGATAGCCGACAGCTCGAATCCGGCGAGGCCATGAGCGCCGACTTTAAACAGATCGCCGCCCGCGAAATCGACGAGTTCAAGGCCGAATACGGCATCCGTTTCCCAGGCCGCGACACCGGGAACCTCACCGATGAAGACTTGCTTCGCGAAGTGATGAATACCGTCGGCAAGGCCGGCAAGCTCGGCGAGCACGTCAAATGCGTGGTCAGCGTCTCTATGCTTACGGAAGGATGGGACGCTAATACCGTCACTCATATTCTGGGCGTCCGGGCCTTCGGTACGCAGCTTCTGTGTGAGCAGGTAGTCGGGCGGGCGCTGCGCCGCATGAGCTACGCTCCGAACGAAATCGGCCTGTTTGAACCGGAGTATGCCGAGGTCTATGGCGTGCCCTTCTCATTCATCCCGTGCAGCGGATCGACCGAGGGGCCGAAACCCGGCCCACTGCCGACCCGCGTCCGCGCCCTCGAAAACCGGATCGCCGGCGAAATCACCTTCCCCCGCTTGCTTGGCTACCGATACGACATGGTTGGTGAGCGGCTTACCGCCACGTTTACAAAGGATTCCAATCTCTCGCTTTCGACGGCCGACATTCCGACCAGAACCGAGAACGCCCCCATTGTCGGTGAAACAAGCATTCACACCCTCGACGACCTCAAACGCCGCCGGCCAAACGAAGTCGCGTTTTTGCTTGCCAAACTCACGCTCGAAAAATACTTCCGGGACGACGATGGCAACGATAAACCGTGGATATTCCCGCAGTTGCTCGGAATTGCCAAACGCTGGCTCACTAAGTGTGTGACGCTGAAGGATCACACCTTTCCCCAATTGCTGCTGCTTATCGAATTTGCCCACGATGCGGCCGACCGCATCTACAAGGCTATCGTCCAAGCGAGCGAAGGTGCGCCCGCATTGAAGCCGATCCTCCGCCCCTACGACACGCTCGGTTCGACGCGCCACGTTGACTTCGACACGACGCGCGCAGTTTACGCCACACGTGAAGATAAACGCCACATCTCTCACGTCGTCGCCGACACCCATTCCTGGGAGCAGAAGCTCGCT
>JAQTSI010000287.1 GCA_028711365.1 Methylococcaceae bacterium | reverse complement strand
TCTCGCGCCATGACCGAATAGCCGGACCTACCGCTTTTCGCAGTATAGATTCAGGGTTCAATTGAACGGAACACAGCTAAAATGCTTTCTGATCATGATCGTGTTGGCGATCATCGGTTTCGGGCCGCTGTCGTTGACCTGCCTGATCGGGATGTATGTCGTGATGGCAAGACCACGCTGGTTTTATGCCGTCGTGAGGAATCTTTATCGGGAATCCGCTGGCGAGCCAACCGACGGCTCGGCGAACTCAAAGATCTTTGGGACTGCCGGGATCAGACTCAAATGCTTTCTGTGCCTGCTCGTCCTCCTGGTGCTGGACATCGCGCCGGTTCCTGTGACGGGTTCGATCGGCCTCTATGTCGTCATCACCCGGCCACACTGGTTCAAGGCATTGGTGGAAAAGATTTACGACGGTATGGCTCGTGATGAATACCCACAGCCATAGCGACGAGGCGCCTTGCTGCGGGCCGCCCATACCCCGGCGCTCTTGCCCGCCCGCTTTCGGGCCATCGGCGAGGTTTCCACCGTAGGGGCGGGTTCGGTTTCGACGGGAGAAGCCTCGCTAGCCGTTTCCGCGGGCGTCTCCTCGATGACGACCCGGAGGTCTTCCGGGTCTTCGTCCGCTTTCGTCGTGGCATCCGCCGCACGAGGCCGTTCCCACGGCGCTTCCCTGCTAGGGGGTAACGAACTGGCTGGTTTGGTTCAACCGTTCCCGAGCTTCTTTCAGGTCGAGCAACAGCTTGGACGACAACGAGCGCAACGCCTCCTCTTCCAACCTTTCCAGGTAGGCTTCATCGATCTGGCGGAGGCTATGGTCGCTCAGTCGCCTGGGAAGAAGGAAAGATTCAGAATCTGGCGATCATTATTAACCCATCCGTGGAAATTGGCGATAGGGAGGTGATCGTATACGGAAAAGCGCGCTTGGGGCTTGCGCAGCCAGCACAAGGCTTTCTCGCGATCACCGAACACGCCCTCGGCCAACGCCACCAGCCGGGCCACGCGCAAAGCCCGGTCCGATTCGTCGGGAGACAGGAACTGTCCCTTGGCGCGGCGGTGGGCCAAGGTGCGAGGAGGCAGAACCAGAGCCAGATCCTTCGATGGCTTCCCTGCCATCGACGGTCTCGCAAGCCCTTCGCCCTCTCCACGGCATTCGATGGGCGTCGCCTTGAATCACACCTCAAGCCGACATTGTCTTTGCCTTTCTTCCCCCCCTGCGCTTATAGTCTTGGGTTTCGCAAACATCCGGACGTTACGCTCAATGGACACCATTTCGATCAGAGGGGCCCGCACCCATAACCTGAAGAATATCGACCTCGACCTGCCCCGAGACAAGCTCATCGTCATCACCGGGCTGTCCGGCTCCGGCAAATCCTCGCTGGCTTTCGACACCATCTATGCCGAGGGCCAGCGCCGCTATGTGGAATCGCTGTCGGCTTACGCCCGCCAATTCCTGTCGGTGATGGAGAAACCGGATGTGGATCACATCGAAGGGCTGTCCCCGGCGATTTCCATCGAACAGAAGTCGACCTCCCACAATCCGCGCTCCACCGTCGGCACCATCACCGAGATCTACGATTACCTGCGCCTGCTTTACGCCCGCGCCGGGATACCGCGCTGCCCGAGCCACGGAGTCTCCCTGGAGGCGCAGACCATCAGCCAGATGGTGGACAACGTACTGAGCCAGCCGGAGGATTCGCGCTGGATGCTGTTGGCGCCGGTGGTGAACGAGCGCAAGGGCGAACATCTACAGGTATTGGAGGAGTTGCGCGGGCAGGGCTTCATCCGCGCCCGCATCGACGGCGAGGTCTACGAGCTGGACGAACCGCCCAAGCTGGATCTGAAGAAGAAGCACAGCATCGAGGTGGTGGTCGACCGCTTCAAGGTGCGCGCCGATCTGGCCCTGCGCCTTTCGGAATCCTTCGAGACCGCCCTGAGGCTGGCCGAAGGCCTGGCCCTGGTGGTTTCCATGGAAGAGCCGAAACAGGAGCTGGTGTATTCGGATAAATATGCCTGTCCCCATTGCGGCTATTCTCTGAGCGAATTGGAACCGCGCATCTTCTCCTTCAACAATCCCAAAGGCGCCTGCCAGAAATGCGACGGGCTGGGGGTGAAGCAGTATTTCGATCCCCGCCTCATCGTCCACAGCCCTTCCTTGAGCCTGGCCGGCGGAGCGGTGCGTGGCTGGGACCGGCGCAACGCCTATTACTACCAGATCCTCTGTTCCCTGGCGGAACATTACGGTTTCGATCCGGAGGAACCCTTCGAGAAACTGTCGCAAACCGTGCGCGACGTGATCTTCTATGGCAGCGGCAAGGAAGCCATCGCTTTCAAGCATTTCAACGCCCGCGGCGGAGTGGAGATGCGCCAGCACACCTTCGAGGGCGTCATCCACAACATGGAGCGGCGCTACCGGGAGACCGACTCCAGCTTGGTGCGCGAAGAATTGGCCAAATTCATGTCCACCAAACCCTGCCCGGATTGCGAAGGCACTCGCTTGAACAAGGGGGCAAGGCATGTGTTCGTGGCCGAGCGGGCGTTGCCGGAAATCACCGGGCTTCCCATCCGCCGGGCGCTGGATTTTTTTGACGGGCTGGAGCTGGCGGGAAGGCGCGGCGAGGTGGCGGTCAAGATCGTCAAGGAAATCCGCGAGCGCATGCAATTCCTAGTCAACGTGGGCCTGGATTATCTGACCCTGGACCGCAGCGCCGACACGCTGTCCGGCGGCGAAGCCCAGCGCATCCGTCTCGCCAGTCAGGTGGGCGCAGGTCTGGTGGGCGTCATGTATGTGCTGGACGAGCCCTCCATCGGCTTGCACCAGCGCGACAACGAACGCCTGCTCAGCACCCTGTTGCGCCTTAGGGATCTGGGCAACACGGTGATCGTGGTGGAGCACGACGAGGACGCCATCATGACCGCCGATCATGTGGTGGACATCGGGCCCGGGGCGGGCGTACACGGCGGTTCCATCGTCGCCTGGGGGACGCCGGCGGAAATCCTGCAACATCCCGATTCGCTCACCGGCCAATATCTTTCCGGTCGGCTGGAGATCGAGATTCCCGCCCGCCGCAACCCGGTGGACCCCGCTAAATGGCTGCGCCTCAAGCAGGCCAGTGGCAATAATCTCAAATCCGTGGATGCGGCTTTCCCGGTGGGTTTGTTCACTTGTGTCACCGGGGTTTCCGGTTCGGGCAAATCCACCCTCATCAACGACACCCTTTACCAGTATGCCGCTCGCGACTTGAACGGCGCCAATACCACTCCCGCAGCCTGTGTAGGGATAGAGGGGCTGGAACTGTTCGACAAGGTGGTGGATATCGACCAGAGCCCGATCGGGCGCACGCCCAGGTCCAATCCGGCGACCTATACCGGCTTGTTCACTCCCATCCGCGAATTGTTCGCCGCCACCCCGGAGGCCCGCTCGCGCGGCTATTCGCCGGGGCGTTTCAGTTTCAACGTCAAGGGCGGACGTTGCGAGTCCTGCGCCGGCGATGGCGTGATTAAAGTAGAAATGCATTTCTTGCCGGACATTTTCGTCCATTGCGACCTCTGCAAGGGCAAGCGCTACAACCGGGAAACCCTGGAGATCCGCTACAAGGGCAAGACCATCCACGAAGTGCTGGAGATGACGGTGGAGGAAGCCTGTGCCTTCTTCTCCGCCATCCCCACCGTGCACCGCAAGCTGCAAACCCTGCTGGAAGTCGGCCTCTCCTATATCACCCTAGGCCAGAACGCCGTCACCCTGTCCGGCGGCGAGGCCCAGCGCGTCAAGCTGGCGCGGGAGCTCTCCAAGCGCGACACCGGCAATACCCTGTACATCCTGGACGAACCCACCACCGGCCTGCATTTCCATGACATCAAGCAATTGCTGGCGGTGCTCCATCAGTTGCGGGAACATGGCAATACCGTGGTGGTCATCGAGCATAACCTGGATGTCATCAAGACGGCCGACTGGATCATCGATCTGGGCCCCGAAGGCGGCGACGGCGGCGGCAGGATCATCGCCGAAGGGACGCCGGAACATGTGGCGGCCACCCCCACCTCGCATACCGGGCGGTTTTTGAAGCAGGTGTTGGAGAAAAAGCGCGGCGGATGACCGCAAGATGGAAATCGGAAGAAGGTCGGGCGACGTAGTTGCCCGACGAAATCGGAATTGTCGAGCAACCCAAAGTTGCCCCCGGCGTCTTGGCGCGGCGGTATTGCATAATCCAATCTCAACATCGGGCAACGGCTCCATCGCTGCCCAACATTCAAGCGCCGAATCGTTGGCGAGATAGCAACCGCCCAAGATCATTGGCATGAGCATCCGCCAAAATGTCTACCTGGCTTATTGTAATGAGGGCGACAAGTCGGGGCTTTCCCCTTTGATATTGGTGCTGGTATCTTTGTCCTTCATGGGGACCGTTACAAAAACTGGGTACTCATAAAACGCATCTCTGGCACCATCCACAATGCAACTTATGAGGCACAGATCAAGTAGTAAATCCAATCCTAAATAACTCCCATCAAACTCGGGCGTCACACTCTGCTTGCCAACCTGCGCATCATTCTCGCATTGAATTTTCATGGCGTTGCCATCTCGGTGAATCTTGGTCACGGAGTGCGGCGGCGTGGTCCAGCTCCCCTCTTCATTCTTGAGATTACAGCGGGTTTGCTCTGTTGCATGATCATCAATCGTAGCAACGGTCATGTTCTGATGGGATCCTTGAAAGATACTAGCGCAACCTATTAGCTGGCACAGACATAGGATTTGCAATGTCATCCTGAGATATTGTGTTAAGTAGGTAGGCATAAAAAAGTTAATACGAGACAGAAATGCCTTATAGCTTTCTACCAAATTTCCGAAAAATCGTTAACATCTTGATTTTACTATGTTTCTATAGTTTGTTTAGTTATCAACTATAAGTTATATTAAAGTATTGTCATGCAGAATATTTTATATGCCTACCTACTTATCACGATTATTTTCCTTATTTTGGTGAAGAATTTTAGCGCCTAATTATTAGAGTTGTTCCCGCTGTTAGCTTTATATAAATCAAACTGATAACGAAATTTTGACAGTATTCGCAAGCGTTTTTTGCTCCTTTGAAGCTCAAAGAAGCCGAGAAGGCTTGATTTTCAAGGGCTGCACGCCGGAAACAACTCTATTGACGACACAGCAACCGCCCAAGACCATTGGCATAAGCATCCGCCAAAATGTCGGGCAACAAACAAAGATGTTGCCCAATCTACCCGGCTGCGGGACTCTAACCCGCGTGGAATGAGGGTTCCGACGGCTTGCGCCGGGTTTGCCGAAACGCGGAATCGATTTCCAAGCGTGCGCAGGAAGCTTACCAAATCATTCGGGAGAGTTACACTCTCACTTTGTAAGCTTCCCAAACCGCAGCGGAAGCATACTTCGTCACTCGCTCATTCCCAAGCTCCCGCTTGGGAACGCGCTATATCCAGGAAGCTGGAGCTTCTTCCAAGGCTTGGGTTCCCAACCAGGTTGGGAACCAGCAAACCCAAAGGCGAAGGGAAATCCGTAACGCTAGCAGGCGATCAGCAGATTCGCGGCAGGGGGTCGTCTTCGAGCTCTTCCAGAATCCGCTCGCCGCCTAGGCGGGTCTCCAGCACGACGCGGGCGGGACCGGCCTGAATTTCGCCGATCATCCCGGCATCTCGGCAAAAAGCTTGGCTCATGTCGTGAAATTGGTGAAGCCGTTCCTGTGGCGTTCTGCCAAAATGGTCTGAAAACGCGGAGGTTCCCATGATACGTTTTCCACTGACCGGGCTGCTCGATGAGGCAACCTGTTACCGCTATTTGCTGGACATTCTGCATCCTCAAAGGCTTTGCTGCCCCTTGGGGCACTGCCTTCCCACGTCGCAGGCGCCGCACCGGTGCACGCGCGCGCCGGTGGTGGACTACCGTTGTCGGGCTTGTGGGGCGGTGTTCAACCTGTTCACCGGCACCGTCTGGGCAGGCACCCACTACTCCTGCGTGTTGATCGTGATGATCCTGCGCGGCTTCG
>JAQTSI010000286.1 GCA_028711365.1 Methylococcaceae bacterium | reverse complement strand
GGCCCGAGTGCATCGCCGGGCCCAGTTGGGCAAGCACCGACTCCCTGATCACGATGTCTTTGAAAGCACGGGCCATGTCTTCGCGCGTCACGATGCTTCGGTGGATGGATTCCGCTTGCACGACGCGTTCATAGAGCGGCAGCGGCACCGGCGCAAGCCCTACATAGCCGCTTTTCAATAGGGCATCCAAGGCCAGGCTGCGCCCCCGCTCGGTCAGTACGTAACGCAGCAGGGTCGAATTTTCGGGGGGGCTGCGCACCTCGACATCACCGGACGCCCGCATGAAGTTGATCAGGCTTTCCAGGATCGGCCATGCCAGAGCGGTTCGTTCGAGCAACTGCTGCTGGTTGAGGACGCCGCCCCAATAGAGATGCTTGGCCAGAAGGTCGCAAAGTAAATCCTGGCCTAACCCGGTTTCGGCGATGTTGCGCGGTCGCGGCGCGACTTGCCGAACCTCCTCATCCCCGAAAGCCTGGTTGTCTTCACTCATGGTTCAAACGTCCTAAAATTTCCAGGAAAGGGTCTAATCGGCCTACCCAGCCCAGCGCGGCGAAGGTTCCCAGGGCGATGGCCAGTCCAAAGGGGAAAAGCTGGGTAGAGGTTTCCCCCGCCTTGGGTGGAATATAGGCAAACCCACCGGTGAAGAAGAGACATTTGGCCATGAGCCAATAGCGGCGAAGATAGTCTATCAACCCTCCCCGTACGGCCAATAAGCCAAAAGCCGCAATGGAACCTGCCCCCGTGCTCAAACCCACCGCGAGCAAACTGTCCGGCCAGCCGAGAAAGGTTCCCACGGCGGCCATGAGCTTCACGTCTCCCGCTCCCATCCAGCGTCCGGCATAAAACGGCAGAAACAGCATCAGCCCCGTGGAAAAGCCCGCCAACCCATCCCATAGCCCGCTCCAACCTTGCAACCAGCATCGAAGGATTATCCCCAACACCGCAGCGCTTGCGGTGAGGATATTTGGCAAGCGGTGCTGCCTCATATCGATCACGGCGGCCAGGATCAAAATCGATGATAACACCGCTGTTGGCACACTCTCTACGGTCATGGTTCAACCCTTCAATCCTGTAATCCTGTTTCGTGAGGGATTATAGTGGACCCCAGAGCCTAGACAAAAATGAGCTGAATTTAAGAGCGGATTCGACTCTCTGATTGGAGTTCTTGAATCATGGGTTTGATACCTGAAACGGCCGATTCGAGACATCGATTCGCCGATTCGCGACTTGAAAGAACCGATTCGGGGCTTCGATCCATCGATTCCAAGCTTGAAACGGCAATTTTGAACTTCCATTCGCCGACTTCAAGCCTGAAGCCGGCGACTTGAAGCCTGAAATTATCCGATTGGATTTGAAACCGTCGATTTGAAGCCTGGAATCGCCGGTTCGACGCTTGAAATCGACAGGCCGGATTTGAAATCATCGATTCGAAGCTACGAATTGCCAAGATGAAGCCTCAAATGACCGATTCGAAGCTTGAATTCGCCGACTTCGAGTTTCGAACCGTCGATTTGAAGTTCGAAATCGCCGGCTTGAAGCTTCATCCCGTCGATTTGAAGCCTGAACCGGCTGATTTCCGGTCTGGATTGTTGGCTGACAAGCCTGCTTTTGCCGAACTGGAGCCTGGAATTTTCTGGTTCCCACGGGCTCCGTGGGAACCCCCCGCCCCGCGGTACCGTCCAAACTGCGTTCCCACGCGGCGCGTGGGAACGAGCAATCGCTTTCCTTCTCGGGATATCCATCGAGGAACTTGCAAGAAAGACAGTCGGCATCCCGAATCGCGGGGATACACTGACTTGGCGTAACCGATCGTTTCCATCTTTGCATGAAAAGGGGGAATGGTCGATGCCCATTCCCCCTACAGTCTGCTGACTTAACTCACTTTCCGTGAGTTCATCGCCCATCTGATGGCGAACGAAGATTGATTCGAACTATAAAGGAACTCCTCGATAGCATCCACCTCCTCAGTAGAACTCACAAATCATGGCGGCTAACACTACATCCCAACTTCACCCTGAACAAGAGTTGGCATTACTGGGAGGAACAAGAGTTGGCATTACTGGCAACTTTTTTACAAATATCAACTATCGCGTTGGCGACGGTTTTACCCAGGTTTGTGAAGGCTGTAGCTGCAGCTAAGGCTATAACCGCACCTGCCACGGCGTACTCGACCATGGTCAGGCCCGTCTCTTCCTGCCAAAAGGCTTTCAACATGTTGATTAAGGTTTTCATGACACTCTCCTAAATAGGATGACTAGGTCAAAAAACGCTTGACCCGACGATACCTGACCCGATGGTATCGATAAATTCTACTCCTTTCGTCAAGTCGCTATCCTGCTTGAATCACACCCTGTCCCTCGTCCCCGATGCCCATCCCGAAACGGCTGCCGCATCCCAGCGGGTGAAAAAGCACTCTTTTGATACAACCTAAAGCATAGCCAGTTTTTTACCGTTTTTTGTTCCAAAAAATTGTCACCGCATTTCTCCGTTATGCCTCAGGCGCCTTCTGCATCTGTGAGTCAACCTCGCGTAAAGCTCGTTTCCAATTGTGCTGATCGCTTGACGGCGATTCAGCCAAAGCGCAGCATTGGGCCGGCATTGGCGATTAAGCCCCAGATTGCACTATAATGAAACTCCTCGATAGCATCCACCTCCTTAGTAGAACTCACAAATCATGGCGGCTAACACTACATCCTAACTTCACCCTGAACAAGAGTTGGCATTACTGGGCACAAGAGTTGGCATTACTGGCAACTTTTTTACAAATATCAACTATCGCGTTGGCGACGGTTTTACCCAGGTTTGTGAAGGCTGTAGCTGCAGCTAAGGCTATAACCGCACCTGCCACGGCGTACTCGACCATGGTCAGGCCCGTCTCTTCCTGCCAAAAGGCTTTCAACATGTTGATTAAGGTTTTCATGACACTCTCCTAAATAGGATGACTAGGTCAAAAAACGCTTGACCCGACGATACCTGACCCGATGGTATCGATAAATCCTACTCCTTTCGTCAAGTCGCTATCCTGCTTGAATCACACCCCGTCCTTCGTCCCCGTTGCCCATCCCGAAGCGGCTGCCGCATCCCAGCGGGTGAAAAAGCACTATCTTGAGATGACCTAAAGCATAGCTTTTTTTCTGTTTTTTTGATCTAAAAAATAATCACAGCATCCTCTCCGTTGTGCCTCGGGTGCCTTCTGCATTTGCGCGCCAACTCGCGTAACCTGCGTTGTCACGTTGCCCATCCCTTGACGGCGATTCAGCCAAAGCGCAGCATTGGGTCGAATTCAGCGATCAAACCCCAGAACGGATATTTTTAAGTGATGTAAGGATTCGTTTGAGCCAGCGGCTCTCGTGGTCGATCAAGCGAGACTACAACATAGCGATTTAGGCAGTACCTATAGTGAGTCGCCCCTTAAGCCCATTGAAACTCCTCCCTTGAGCACGGGACCGCCAATGTTTGCGATCCTGCTATTCGCAGTGAGCTTTCCGTTCCTGCGAATACTGGAGTCCGTCTGGTCAGTCGATGCCGATGGCGTCAATTCGACGACCCACAACCTTGCGGTTTGGGACTTCGCCAATCTCTGGTCTGGCGGTCGACTGGTGTCCGACGGACATCTGGCAACACTGTTCGATCCCGCCGGTTTTGCCGCTTGGCAGCGACAGATGTTCAGTCCACGGCTGGAACCGCATGAGTGGAGTTACCCACCCAGCCTGCTTCTGCTGGCAGTGCCGCTAGCGCAATTGCCCCTGTTGGCGAGTTACGCGGTCTGGACCGTTGGGTCGCTGCTGCTCTTAGGCTGGGCGATGGCCGCCGCCGGCGCCGGGAGGTGGGCCACAGTGCTGGCGGTAACGAGTCCCGCCATGATTTTCAACGTGGCGCTGGGCCAAAACGGCGCACTAACCGCTGCGGCGATGATCGCCGGACTGCAGCAAATGCCGCGCCGGCCGGTCGTGGCGGGTGTCCTGATGGGATTGCTCAGCATCAAGCCCCATCTGGGCATTCTTCTGCCGGTCTGCGCCATCGCATCCGGAAACTGGCGGACCGTGATCAGCGCCGTAGCGACCATTGCGCTTGTTGTGATTGCGACCGGCGCGCTGTTCGGCTGGGAAAATTGGGCCCTGTTTCTGTCCGTGACGAGGCCAATGATGCAGAATATCCTCGAGGCGCCGTGGTTTCAAGGCTATCAGGTGAATGCCATCACCGTATTCATGCTGGCGCGGGCTTTCGGCGCAGGGGTGATAGTAAGCTATGCCATCCAATGGACTGCGGCCGCCGCTGCCGTGGTGCTGGTCTGGCGTGCCTGGCGATGCTCGGATGTGGATCTTTCGATGCGAGTCGCGCTGACAATAGGCCTGACCTTCCTTACCACCCCCTACGCATGGACGTATGACCTGGTTTCTCTGGGCGCCGCGATCGCTCTCGTCGCTGCACGCCGCGGCTGGAAGCATGACATTGTGCTACTGCTTGCATGGGTATTTCCTGGGTTCGCGCAGGTCGTGACGCGCGCATTGCACTTGCCGCTAGGCTCACTGGTCATCATGGCCACGCTCTGGGCTATTTGGCGCGTAGGGAAACCAAGCAACTAGAGGGGCATGACGAGCAGACAGCAGAATCTCCGGCGGCGCTGATCTCGATAATCGGCCCCTACTCAGACATATCTACGCTAGGCTAGCCATCGTGCGAGGTCTTTGTTTGATTACCTCAGTAGCCGGAGCCGAACCTCATGGAATCAAGGCTGACGATATGAAAACCCTGAAAATCCCTTTCGGAAAATATGAAGAGCTATTTCGCCGCTCGCTGCTTCTAAGCTCCCTGTATATCTTGGTCATGTCGATATCGATAACTAAAGACGCCGTTCTTGACCCTGATATCGGTTGGCATCTTCGCACGGGACAATGGATATATGAACACGGCGAAGTTCCAAGGACCGATCCCTTCTCTATCTATGGGCAAGGGAAGCCCTGGGTCGCGTACAGTTGGCTTTTTGAATTGCTCGTTTATGGCTTATATCAGGTATTCGGACCTATCGGCTTGGTCGTGTTGACCGTTACCTTATCGCTGTGCATTGCTTCCGTGCTGCTGTTATTGCTTCGGACGATCGAGCAAAATGCGGCTATGGTGATTGGACTGACAGCACTTGGAATTATTGCCATGAGTTCCTTGCTTAGCTCACCTCGCCCATGGTTATTCAGCATGCTCTTTTTCGTTATCGAGATGAATATGCTGCTGCGGGCGCGCAGGTCGGAAGATTGCCGTCCTATAGCCATGCTCCCAGTCATTTATGTGCTATGGTCCAACCTCCATATTGAGTTTATCTACGGCTTTTTGGCTCTTGGCGCTTTCCTCGTCGAACCGTTCATCCTACAAGCGCTACGGCAGCCCTTTTCTTTGACCCATTTCCAGTCCGCCTTCAATACCAGATTGTGGGCCATTGCGGCGCTCTGCATCGTAGCGACTTTGGCGACGCCTTATCATATTCATTTATACCAGACGATCATCGAGTACGCGAGTCAAAGTGAGCTCCATCAGTATATATCCGAACTCCATGCCATGGGTTTCCATGAGCTTGCGGATTGGATCGTTCTTGCCCTGACGGTTTTGGCTGTGTTCATGCTCGGAAGGCGAAGAGAGTTACAGCCGTTTCATTGGCTCGTGTTCGTTGGCGGGATTATTGTATCGTTTCGATGTTCGCGAGATGTTTGGTTTGTCGTTATATCGGCGGTTATAATCATCGCATCTTCCTTGCCGGCATCCTCTACCATTACCCGCTTTGTCATAACATGGCCGCAAATCCTGATGACAGCAGTCGTTGTCAGTCTGCTGTCAATTAGCCTAACCCGGAAGTCGGATATTACCAATAATGGACTCGACACGGCAATGGCTAAGACCTTTCCGGTAGCAGCGGTGGACATCGTTAAATCGCGACAATATCCCGGACCGATTTATAATCATTTTAATTGGGGTGGGTATCTGATATGGCGTCTTCCTCATCTACAGGTGAGCATGGATGGAAGAAC
>JAQTSI010000026.1 GCA_028711365.1 Methylococcaceae bacterium | reverse complement strand
TGGGGCGGTGTTATGGGGTATTCAACCGGATTCACCTGTTTCAGCGCCTTAGCCTTGATCTCGGGGGATATGTACAGTTTGCTTAGGATTCAATGACTTATCAACCATGCAAGTTCCCAGAGAACCGAAAAACACCAGCGCCGCTGCCGCCGTTAAAGGGGTGGAAAGGCCCAGCAGGTGGACAATGATCGCCAAAGGCGCGAACACCGCCAGATTTTCAATGGCATTGCGATGCGCATGGGAGGCGCGATATGCCCAGTCGGCGTGTGGCCGCACATCGGGTTGCGGATTTTTAAGTGCCATCCACGGGCCCATTTCGCTTAGGCGATTGATGACGATGGGGACCCAGATAAGGCCCGTAAAGGCCGCCGTCAGAGTGGCATATAAAAGTTCACTTGAGAGAGATGGGAGATCTTGTGACATGGTGTACTGTTCCTCTTGTGGATAATGCGGTCTCAGTATGCCCCATTGACTCGATGGTATAACCCCCCAATACTGCTAATCTGTTAGCAGAAACGACTATTGTTGCCGATGGAAAAGCCTTTTGAGGATGCCTTAGCCGATTTGCGCATCAGTGGCTATGCACTTTTGCATGAATACTATGTGCCACCTTGGGCCGTTGACGTGCCCGATGAAGCGAAATTGAAAGCCCTGCTTAAACTCGATCGCTCGAAGCGAGTTGTACCTTTTCATCTGGTACGAAAGGGGCGTTTCAGCCTTCAGATGAACCCGGGCGCGCCTGTGGAGGTGAACACGCACGACCTTGCCATTTGTCCTAGCGGTTTGGCGCATCGCATGGCGTTTGGCAATGTGAAGCAAGCCACCACATTGGAGCAGATTCTGGCCGGATCGAAACCGCCTTCGGCTTCGAGTCATACGCCGGATACGACCGAGCTTTTGTGCGGGGTCTTTATTCTTCAGGCCGCCCCACTTAACCCGCTTTTGTCAGCCTTGCCGCCCATTTTAACGGTTGCGACCTCTGGAGCGGGGGCCGACCCGATGCTGGCGTGTGCGGCGGACATGCTGGCCTTGGAAATGACGCGCTCGTCTCGCGGGACTGGGTTTACGGCATCACGCCTTTTGGAAATTTTTTGCGCCGAGGCCATTCAGGCTTTCCGGCATCAAGGTGGGCCTCATCAACCCGGCTGGTTTCGCGGGCTGAATGATCCCAAGATTGGGCAGGCCCTGGGTCTAATTCACGCTGATGCGGGTGCGCCTTGGAGCGTAGCGAAGCTGGCCGATGTGGTGGCCTTATCGCCGTCGCGCTTTGCCGCTCGTTTCAAGGAATCCATGGGAGAAGCCGTGCTGACCTACATCACGCGCTGGAGGATGAATTTAGCTTGTCGGATGTTGACTGAAACCGATATATCCATTGCCGAGATCGCTCATCAAGTAGGTTATGAAGCGACATCCTCCTTTGCTCGTGCTTTTAAGGCCGAGGTGGGGCAAACCCCGGGCACCTGGCGAACGGCGCAACGTTAACCCGGCTTCTGCAACGTAACCGCGATTCTGCGATAGCGGGAAGCGAAAATTCTTTCCGCTGAATAAGGAGGCGTAGCGTCCAAGGGGGCGTTAAAAAAAGAAAAAGCTCAAGCTGTGCTGCTGGCCATAGCATAAAGGCGGAAACGGCCTGTGCGGATGACAAAATAGACGAGAGCATTGGCGTACCGAAGTCGCCTTGAGAAATGTAGTGCCATGTGCGAATATTCACCTCGAATTTCCGTTAGATTTTCGTGAAGCGTCTTTTTGGGAAACTCTTGGGAAATCTCCTCGTCCAGCCGGCGGAACGTTGGCGCTCCTTCATCACCCGATGCCAGTCGTTCAATGCCGGTTTAAGATCCACTCCAGCACCATCTTGCTGCCGAAATAGGCTAGCATCAGCGAAGCGAATCCACCCAGGGTCCAGCGGATGGCGGTTCGTCCGCGCCAGCCCTGCCAGGCTCTTCCCGCCAGCAACACGGCAAATACCAGCCAGGCCAGGATGGACAGCGCGGTCTTGTGCACCAGATGCTGGGCGAAGAGGTTTTCCACGAATAAAAAGCCGGTCAAGAGCGAGACGCTGAGCAAAGCGAAGCCGGCGCCGATGAGTTGGAACAGCAGTTTCTCCATGGTCTGCAAGGGCGGCAGGGAGCGCATCCAACTGGTGGCGTGATGAGTGCGCAAGCGCCAATCCTGAACCGCCACCAGCACGGCTTGCAGGGCGGCGATGTTGAGGAAGCTGTAGGCCAGCATGGACGTGAGGATGTGCACATCCATCTTCCAGGAATGGGTCTTCAGGATATGCACTTCCCCGGGTAGAGCGAGCTTGAGCAGGATGATGAAGGCGGTGAGGGGAAATATGATGACGCCCAATTTGTCCACCGGCTTGGTCAGCGAGGCCAGCAGCAACACGGCGACGATGCACAATGCAGCCAGGGAGGAAACGCTCATGAAGCTGAAGTTGACGTTGCCAGCCCCATCGCATAGGCCGATCAGGCTGGCTCCGTGCAAAACAGCAGCCAGCCAGCTGAGGCCGAGTTTTTTCAGCCGGTGCAGGGCGGAATCCGATGCCGCGATGTAATCGGTTTGCAGCGAGCGGGTCAGGGTGGCGGTGGCTGCCAGATAGGCGATGATGGCGTAGACGCCGAACAGGCTGGTGCTCATGGTGTTGGGACTCTCCTCTTGTTGCTAGTCTGTCACAAGCGGCGGACAAGGTGAAGAGAGTCGCAGGAAAGGGATTAAATCATGCCGGTTGTGATTGCCGATCGAGCGTAAGGGGATGAAGCGTTTGGGGTTCGGATGGCTTGGGAGGTCTTGCCTAAAGCTGAGGATAAAATGGGCAATTGCCAAGCACTTGCCTTGCATGAGCCTGATGCGCCAAACTCTAGGCTGAGGGGGTGAATCATGTCCGCAGTCATCAAAGAAACAAGCCTATACTCGCACCTGCTTGCCTTGCCGGAAAACATGACGGGGGAAATCATCGACGGGGAACTCCATGCCCAACCCAGGCCGGCCGGGCCTCATGCCTTGTCCACTTCGGCTTTGGGCGGGGAATTGTATGGGCTCTTTCAGAAAGGACGGGGCGGTCCCGGCGGTTGGTGGATCATCGATGAACCCGAAGTGCATTTTATCCGCGACGTGGAAGTGCTGGTCCCGGATATTGCCGGCTGGAAGCGGGAAAGGATGCCGGCCTTGCCGTCAGACCACCGCTTCGAAGTCGTGCCGGACTGGATATGCGAGATTCTCTCGCCTTCCACCCAACGCAAAGACCGCATCCTCAAGATGAAAGCCTACGCCCGCCACGGCGTGGCCTATTGTTGGCTGGTCGATCCCTTGGCCCATACCCTCGAAAGCTATGCTTTGGACGAAGGCGGCCACTGGATTGTGACCGGTCTGTATCAGGAGCATGAAGCCGTCACCGCCCCGCCTTTTGACGCCTGCACGATTGGCTTGGGGGATTTGTGGGCTTGAACCGGGAAGAGCGGGCGGAAATGTCATAGACTCGCATGATTGGATGCGATTCTGAATATCGCGGTGTTCTATCCCACACTAACCCCAATGCTGTTGACTTTATTTATACTTGGTGAACACGGCGTATGACGTGTTTCGAAGACTACCCGTCGGACGAACCGTTTACTCGAGCCAAGACGGTGATGAACGCGAGCAGGCCCTCCCGCTGTGGGCGTTACTGCCGTTGGCTTGCATTTCTCTGTTTGACCGGGGCTATCCGAGCTACACCGCTTACCGGTCTTGCAAGTCGCTAAATATCTGCCTTTTGTTTAAGCCATGTCAGAACCTAATGCAGGACAATATGGTAGGTTTCCTACGATTTCGGCGGGAGCGCCGAAGGAAACAAGCATTGATCGCACTATTTGGGCTTCGGCAGCCAAGGAGGATGGCTTGGCATCCGCCATTCCTGCCGATTCCCTGATCAGGAACCGCCATGAAACAGACAGTCAGCCGGGTGCATATCGCACTCAACTTCCCGAAGGTGAGCGTGGATGAGCTCATCACCCTTTCCACCGCCGTCGCCAGCCGCTTGGCTTCCGACCCCGACGCCATCGCTCCGCCGGTTCCAAGCGCTGCGCTGGCCCAACAGACGAACGAGTTGCAGGCCACCCACATTCTGCGCAAGACCGATCGGTCACCCACGCTCACCCGGCTGGAGGAGCAGCAGGGGAATGCGCTGGTGCAATCGCTGGCCAGCGACGCCCATTATGTGGAGGATACGGCGAACACCTTGGCCAACGGCGATGTGGCCAAGGCCCAGCAGATCATCACCCGTACCGGTTTTCAATTGAAGAAAATCGGGCAGCATCATCCGCGCAGTTTCGAGGTGGTGGAGGCAGGCGAGGGCTGGGTCCATCTGCGCGTGAAAAAATCCCGCACTGGCAATGAAGCCCATGCCTGGCGCTATGGCGTCACCACCGCCAAGGATACACCGCCTGCAGAACTCAGCCAGCCGTTGATGACCCTGGAAACGGACGTCATCCTCCGCGACCTAAAGAGCAGCACCGTCTATGGCTTCCAGCACGCCAGCATCCTGCCCGCCTCCCATACCCGTAAGACCAGCCCGGCCTCGACCGCCACCCGCCAGGCGGCCACCTTGATCCCGACGACCAAGGCGCACCATCCTTTGTTCAGCGACGGCAACGATCCGCAGCAGTGGAGCGGCTTCATCTACACCGTCATTCCTTAATGAAGAGAGCGGCAATTCTTCGCCGCCATCTCGCTACGGGTCTACGGGTTCCCAAGCCCCCACTTGGGAGCCCGCCTTTGTCGGCGAGCGGATGCCAACTTGCGAAGACCGATTCGGAGCCGGACCATGCCAATCACGTGAATGGAAATGGCGATCCGGCTCTGAATCACGCCGTTCATGTCCATCATGACGGCCAGCAAGATGCTGCAGAGTATCATCACGATCATGCCGATGGGGGTAACGATCTTTCCCATACCTGGAATGTTCGTTCCAATGATGGAAACGTTCCTTCCCATGCTGGGAACGTACGTTCCAACGATGGAAACGCTCTTTCCCATGCTGAGAACGTACGTTCCAATGATGGAAACGATCTTTCCCATGGTGGGAACGTTCATTCCAACGATGGAAACGTTCTTTCCCATGGTGGGAACGTACGTTCCAATGATGGAAACGATCTTTCCCATGGTGGGAACGTTCATTCCAACGATGGAAACGTTCTTTCCCGTGCTGGGAACGTTCATTCCAACGATGGAAACGTTCTTTCCCGTGCTGGGAACGTTCATTCCAATGATGGTAACGCTCTTTTCCGTACTGGGAACGTTCGTTCCAGTGGCGGGAACGATCCTTCCCATGCCGATCAGGATTATGCGGAAGGCGGATTCGATAGAACCGTTCCTCCGGTTGCCGTGGATTTCATGGGAACCCATCCGGAAGATGCCCGATCGCGGCTTATGCGGTTTTCGACGGAGAGCTGGAAGCCGACGTTCATCCACTCCATGGAGTAAAGGGCACATCGAAAAACTGTTTCCGTTCATGGCTCGACACGAACGTAGCCCCTTGATATACATGAATCCGAGCGCACTTGACTTGTCGAAGTGCAAGGTTTTTCGAGGTATCCTAAACTTTACCTCATCCAGGTGTGGAATTTTCGACTTTCATCGCCGCGCTATGCCGCCCGTCCTGACGAAACCACGCTACCCCGATTGACCGATTGATGAAAGGGCGACTCGCCTAATATCCGGTGGCCTGAGAATGTATACAAACGGCTGAATATCGGCCAAAGCGACCGTTCGTTCCGAGCAACACCTGCCGTTCACCAACGTCGGCTTTCTCAAAATCGAGCGAGCGCGGTGTGCCCAAACCTGTCGTCCAGCAGTCCTTTTCTCCAACGACAGCTTCCAAAGTGGAACTGCCATAGGCTCAGTCCGCCGAAATGGAAATCCTCGGCTATCCGGCGGCAGAGGTCATGGCCACTGCCGCTTCCGCATCACATACGGCTTGTTCGGCCATGCAAATTGGAAAAACTCCTTCATGTCCGGAATGTCAGCCATGCCAGATGTACCGGGCGGATTGGCGGCCCATGCACGGGCGCAAAGGCTATCGAGCGCTTCGCGCAGTGCGGCGATCAGGGTCACCAGCGCATAGATGGCATATTTGGCGGCGATATCCAGCTCTGCGGCTCGAACATGCAGCGGCGCTACATCCATCTGCTGCTGGTTGAGGTCACTGATCAGACTGGCCGCTGCATCGCCGAATACAACGCTCGCCATTTGACCATTCAATTGAGCACGTTCGCGTTCCTTGGGTGTGGCATGCGTTTGCATGATCCGATTGGCAATCTCGCCCCACTGCACGATGGGGTCGGCCATCGTCTGGTGCTTGTGGCCGGTTAGCTTGTTGATGTTGGAATAGCGCCCGCCAGGGTGCGCGAAATCATCCAGGAAATCCAAGATGACGATCGGCAACGAATTGGCCTGAAATACATCCAGCGCATCCACGCCGTGCGTGGCGCAGGCGACCTTCGTGGCATCGAAGAGGGAACGGAGTTTGTGACCGAAATCCTCGACGGTCTTGCTGTCTGGCGGATCCAGCTTGTTGCGCGCCATATGATCGAGGATCAAAACCAGCTTCAGCACCCGCTCGAAGCCAATCGACAACTCGAAGAATGCCGAGTAGAAAAGCCCTTTCTTGTCGCCGAGATTGGCACGGCGCAGGGCTGTCAAGCCATTGCACAAACAGGCCTGGGCCAGCATCCCCTCCTGTTCCAGCAGGAACCAAGTGGCGCTGAACGCCATCACGTTACCCTCTTGTCATTCAGCAGAACGGCAAGCTGACTGTCGGCCGCAACATAAGGTATGACGAGCTCGTTGGCCAGCTTCAAGCACCAGTCCGTTGCGCGCGTGGTGCGACGTACGTCGGGTGAGCAGGTGCTGATAACCAGCATCCGGCCGGTCTTGACCCATTCCTGCATGTGGTCGAGGGTTTCAAGCAGAACACGGCCGGAGCACTCGCGGGCGGCGATGAAGCGAGCAGCGGTTTCTTTTTTGCAATTCGAACCCTGAATCAAGGCAATTCCACGAGTAGCTTGTTCTCAAACCGCGCAAACGTCGGTGACCGCCGTAGCTTCTTCAAGTCCATAGCCCCCGACTGCAAGACCTTGACGGCATGAGTTCGATCTTCATACCGCCAGCCACGTGCGGCCTTGAAGTGACTCATCATCATAGATTTGGGATTTGGCACCTGATCAGGATTTCGCACACGCTTGGCGCTGTAGGCATGGGCATCCGTCGAAAGATAAGCGGAAATTTTCGCTTCATCGGCAAGCAGCCAGCTTTCCAGTTCCTGTTCGATGCAAACGAGAAAAACCGGTGAGCGCGCGATCCCGGCATTTCCGATCGACGCCAGAATAGTATCGCGCTCGGCCTTACGACAGGGTTTGTACTTCTTGTCTGGCCACGCCGGGCGCAAGTCCCAGACGATCAGAACACGCTCGCATCCTTCGGCAAGCAGGGCCGCGGCAACCTTGCCGGCGTCCTTAAGGAGGTTGGTCTTGTTGTCCAGTGTTCGGGAAACCGGCGTAACCCCAAGTTTGATTTGTGCCGCCAGATATTCACAAACCTGCTTGTCCGCCCCCTGTGGACCACACTCGAAGATGAACCCGACTTTCATCGTTGCACCTCGCCGAGTGAGCCCATGGTGTAGAGCTTGCCAGGGGCGAAGTCATTGGCCCAGCGTTGCAGATTTTCGTTATCGGCAGGGTGAAGAAAGCGCGGATGTCCTTTGCTGTCACGCTCGACCAGGACAAGGTGTTCCAGCGTGAGCAAGTCGAGCAAATAAGGGGAATGGGTGGTCAGAATGACTTGCGTCACCCCATCGAGCACGGCATTGCGGATTTCCTCGACAATCAGGTGAATGCTGCGTGGGTCGAGGCCGTTTTCGATTTCCTCGACCACGATCAGCGGTGGCGGATTAGGGTGTCGCAATAGCGCCAGCAGGGCCAGCAGGCGTAAGGTGCCGGTGGATAGCATCCAGCCGGGCACCTTAAAATCTGCCTCGGTCAGTTGCAGCCATGCCTTGCGTTCGATTTCGGATGAGGTCAGCGAGGGCTGAATATCCTTGGCGTAGGGCAGCACATAGGCCATGGTTTCCACGATGCCGTCGAAGGCATTCTGGTCCTTCCTGCGCAAGTCGAGCAGGAAGTCAGCGATGTTGGAGCCATCCCTGGCCAGCCGCACGCCGCCACCAGTGCGCTGCTGTGGCACAGGCAGCCCCATCCGGTCCGGTGCAAGGGTCAGGAATTGCCAGTCCCGAACATGGATGGCAAGCTCCGCCATCTGCACGTTTGGCACACTCAAAATGGATCTGCCCTTACCGTAAGTCTGCGCGGCACTCTTCGGGTTACGCGCCTCGATAGTCTTGTCGGGGAAAACGATTTGCTCATCCGCAATGAACATCTGGTTCGCCGCAGGATCATTGTTGACCGTCATGCCAATCCGTGACACCTTGCGGGGAGATGTGCCAAGCGCCAACTCGAATCCGATAGGGTTAACCGGTTCGCCCAGCCGTTCCTTGGCCTCCTGCCCCTTGTGGCGCGCATGTTCGATTCCCAGCCAGCGCTGCATGGCCATGTCCAGCCCATCGCGAAGGATGGCTTGGTAGGTTTCGATGGCCTCGATCAGGCTGGATTTGCCCGCGCCGTTGTTGCCGATGAACGCAGTGAGCGGGCCAAGCCTGACCACCTTGCTGTCGACAATGGCCTTGAAATTCCGGATACGGAAGCTTTGCAATCTCATTGGATCAAACCTCTCTCGACATCACGGTAAGCGTTCTGCGCCGCGATCTTGACTGGTTCTGGCACCAGCGGGAAGGTCGTCAGCACATGGGCGAATTCGCTTTCCGTCAAACCGTAAAGGTGCGCCACCAGGCCATCCAGTTCGGCGCGCAGACGGGCGCGCTCGGTGGGATCGGTAGCGCGGTGGGACTCCAGCCCAACCTCCTTCGCCAATGCGTCAAATTCAGGCGTGGTGCAGATGAGTCGCGCGGCGCGGGCGATGATGGGGGTGAAGCGCGGGTCGGTAGCAGCGAGGCGAGGCACAGGACACTGATATATGAAAAACATTGTTAGATTGGCAGTGACCATTTGCCTCAAAAAATAGTCAAATACAAAACTGTTGAATAACGCTGTAAGCGCTACCTGCTCTCGCGAACCAACAGGCTCAATTGCCGCATTCATCGAGTGACCAAAGAAACAACCCGCTGGCAAAATGCTGCCAATCATTGTTCGAGTATCTGTATTTCTAGCGATCGACCTATGCGCAAAACGATACGTTTGGTATGGTAGTTTCTGTCCTTTGTCCTCGCCGTTCCGCCCCAGAATAGCTAAGCGCCCATCTTCTTCTTTAATCCAGTAACGTGGCATTGTAAGGGCCGATTCAAACTGGTGGATCATCTTCCCTTCATACAACGGCAGTCGCCCCTCACCTAGTTCTGCCTTAAAGAGTTTGCTGTCGTTGGTCATGTGAAATTCGTTGCTCAAGCGCAGATTCCACTCCCCCTTGATTTTCTCCCCTAGCAGCGGAAACTTGAGCATCTTCTCGGCAATCTGCACGTCCAGTTCGCTCTTGAACTCCATCACCGAATGTGAATCCGGCGAGAGGCGGCGAATCAATTCCACGGCCAGCCATTGCGCGCCTATCTGCGGAAAATGGGCGAGTTCCGCCACCTCGTGACGCATGAAGGCGGCGGGGAAGCGCGCCGTTTCGCCGCCTTTTTCAAAGGTCAGCACCACAAATTTGAAGCTGCGATGCACGCCTTCAAAGATTTCTTTTTTGTTCTCAAAACAGAACAGGCCGGTGACGCGGGTTTGGCCGAACAGCAGGTCGCGCAGCCCCTTGGCGCCCAGATCGGTGTAGATGCCGCTGGGGATGACGATGCCGCACTGGCCGTCGGCGCGCAGCAGGTTGTAGCCCTGTTCGACGAACAGTTTGTAGAGATTGATGTCGGAACCGGTTTTTTTGCCATTGACCACCGCCGTCTGGCGCGGATACTGGCTTGAAGCGCGAAACCAGGCGGAAACATGGGGGAAGCGGCTCTGGTATTCGAGCCAGGCGGCGCGAATCTCGGGATCTTGCAGCAGCTTGTCTTGTTCCTTCTCGAAGTCCTTGATGGTCATTTTGTTCTTGCTGACCAGATCGGAATGTTCGGCGAAGAATTCCTTGGCTTGCGGCTTGAGGATTTCCCAAGGCGGGTTGGTGATGATGGCATCGAATCCGCCTCGCTGGTTGAGGATTTCGTCGAACTCGTAGCCCCAATGAAAAGGATGCAGGGCTTCGATGTCTTCGATCTTAAGCGGCCGTTTGACCGGTTTGCCTGCCTTGCCCTTGACCGCATCCCAGGTGGCTTGCTCGAACTTGACGCCCGCCTTGGCGAATTCGGCCAGCAGCAGGTCGTTGAGGCGCTTCTGTGTTTCTTTTTTGTGCTCGTCGATGTAGTTGCGCAGTACCCGCAGGTCTTCGCCATAGACCTCGGCACCGCGGCGGTATTGGTCGATCAGGCGGTTTTTTTCTTCCAATATTTGGCGGTAGGTTGGGCGGAACAGGTCGGCGGTCTGGTTCTTTTCATAGTCTTCGGCGCTAACGTGGGTCAGCCCGACCAAAGAGTTGCCCGCCATGATGTTGAAGTCGATGTTGGGCAGCGGCTCCAGTTGATCGACGGTCTGCGCGGAAGCCACCAGCGCCAGGAACAGGCGCAGCTTGGCGATTTCGGTCGCCTCTTCCATGATGTCCACGCCGAACAGGTTATCGGTGATGATGGTTTTCTTGATGAAGTAATGGATGTTGGGGTGATCGGCCTCGGTGCGCTTGAGCCATTGACTCAGCGCGGGTTCGTTCAAAAACTTGATGCGCCCGACGATGGCGGAATACAGGTTGATGAGGGTTTTCATCGCCGCTACCAGGAACGCGCCGGAGCCGCAGGCCGGGTCGAGCAATGAAAGCTTGGGCAGCACCTTGAACAGCAATTCGCGGCATAGCTCGGCGTCGAGCTTGACCAGCAGTTCCGGCACGCTGTCGAACTGGCGCGCGGGCAGGTTGAGTTCCGGCACGGCAGGCTGGTTGATCTTTTCCAGGATCAGCGCGTAGAGGGTGTGCCCGCACAGGTATTCGGTGATTTCCGGCCGGGTGTAATAAGCGCCGAAGGCTTTCTGGTTGATGTACTTCTCGAAGATGTAACCCAGCACGTCGGGGTTGATTTCGTCATCCTTGCCGCCGGGGGTGTCGTCCAGGTTCCACGAGTAGCGCCCGAACAGCGCGAACAGGTTTTCAAATGCCCGGTCGGGAACCTGAATGCCGGGGTAGTCCTGCTCGATGCGGTGCGGCAGGAACAAGCCACCGTTGAGGTATTTGATTTCGCCCAGCAGGGCGCGGGCTTCCGGAGTACGGTCATTCTTCGGTTTGGCGAAGCCCTGAAAAAATAGCGGTTTCAGAAAGTGCTCGTAGTAGCGATTACTGCCCTGCTGCCGGGTTTGCGTCAGCTTGTCACCGAGGTAGTTATCGTTGCCGCCGTCGAGAAAGTGTTTCTTTTGCAGGAACCAGACGAACATGAGCCGGTTCAAGAGGACCGACGCATACCAGCGGCGCTCCCGCTCGCCGGGGATGCCCTGGATCAGTTCGACAAAGACCAGGCGCTGGCTATCGTATTCCCTGAAGAACTTCTTGGTGACCCGTTCCACGTCCAGCGCGGACTTCATGCGGTCTACCAGTTGGGCGAGGGGGAAGTTCCCTTGCTCGTCCAGCTCGTTGATATCGACGACGATGCCGGAAATTTTCGAGACAAACAAATCGCCGGGCTGTCCTTTGACGTACAGATGTTCTCGCGGGTAGCGCTTGGCGCCATCGCGCTTCACCCACAGCCACAGGCTTTGGCTAGGATTCTCGGCACGGTCGAGAAAAACGAGCAGGTTTTCGTGGGCGATTTCGGATAGCAGCTTGTGGATGGCATCGCGTGTCTTGCTGTCTGGCAGTCCGGCAGCCCCGGCTACCCGAAAAACCAGAACGCCGGACATCTCGGCTAGGGGAGTGGCCTGCCAAGTGCCATCGGGCAACGAAAGCGCGTGAGGCTTTGCAGACTTGGGATGCGACCAGCCCAGCTCCTCAATGAACAGACGCTTGAGATCGAAGCACTGGATGCAGTCGCGAAGGCGATTGATTTGTAAATTATCCATGGTTAAGCGAGTCCCATCGAGCAGATCAGTTTGGGTTCACGCTGAGTGTCCAACTCGTCTACGATGCAGAGGCGACCGTCTTCACGCAATGCCAATGCAAGTTCCGCGAGCTTGTGGTCATCGACGCCAGCCTTTAGTTGTCGATTTAGGCTGTCGGTGGCCGATTGATAGAGTGGGTAGCGGTAGATGTCTTCCATCACCCGGTCGATACGGCGCACGTATTCGTCAGTGATAAAGATATCGCGCTTGTCACCCAGGCTTTCGCGGAATCGTTTGAGACGTTCGAATGCCTTGAAGCGCGCGCCGGAGGGGCGCCCCAGCGCACCACCGAAGGACTTTTCCTCTTCGACGATGTGGGTCAGGCCCTGTTGTGTGAGTGCGTGGTGATGCTCGGTGCGCGGCAGAGCCAGGGTGTCCGCCGAACAGGCTGCCGCTTTCAGGATGGTGAGTTGGGACTGGGTGACCGGCGTGCCGGCTTCGTCCATCCAGGCCAAAGCGTCGTTGCCCTGGGCAGTGCGCATATACACCAGTACCCCTTTGGGTGATGCCGGGTTGTGTTCATGTGCCTTGGTGGCATAGACCACGTTGGGCATGGCCTCAATCTTGGCGGCAAGCGATGGGTCGGCGTCGATGGCGTTCTTCCAAATTTGGTAGGCGTAGGAAGCCAGGTCCACCTCACTGTCGCCGTCGTCATCGAGGATGCCGTTCTTCTCGGTGTAAAGGTCGCGGATCAGTTCCTCGTCGGTGTCGTCGTCGAAGAAGCTTTCGTCGGAACCCACAACCTCGGCATTTTCGATCAGGCGTTGCTTGACTCGAGCACGCAGGTTGATGAGCCGCTCCACGCCGTCGGCTGGGACGAAGGAGTAGCACAGTATGGTGTCCGACTGCTGACCGATACGGTCGACACGTCCGGCACGCTGAATCAATCGGATGATGGCCCAGGGCAGGTCGTAGTTGACGATGATATACCCGTCTTGCAGGTTCTGGCCTTCGGAGAGTACATCGGTGGCGATCAGCACGCGGAGTTCGTCGGCTTTCTTGATTTGCTCGCTCTTGCCGTTCGAATCGGGTGAAAAACGCCAGGCCAGCCAAGTCGGGTCTGCACTCTGCCCGGAAGCCTCTCCCACTTGCTTGATGCCGCGTGCGGCCAACTGGGCACTCAGGTAGCGGGCGGTATCGGCAAACTGGGTGAAGACGAGGAGTTTTTCCTTGGGGTGGCGCTGACTTATCAGTTCAATGAGAGCGGCTAGTTTGGTATCCGCATCGGCCTGCCACTCACCACAGAGCGCCAAGAGCTGGAGCAAGGATCGCGCATCCGCAAGCAGGTCTCTGGCAAGCGCCTTGATGAATAGTGTGCCCGGCAACCATTTGAAGCGGCTTTTCAGTGCGTTGTTGTAAGCCTGATAAGCCTTGGCCGCACGAGCGCGGTAGTCAGCCTCGGTACGTAAGCCATCGATTGTAGTGAGGTCGACGGTTTCCTCATGGCCATTGTCATCACCAAACAGGCTGTCGGGGTCTTCGTCGTAGTGGCGCGTGTCGAGCAGTTCGGCGCCCTGCGTGCCCAACGGAATGTCGAGGCCGTTTTCGATGGCATGCAGAACGATGAAATTGCGCAGGATGTGGCGCTCGATCGACAAAATAAATGCCGGCCCGGCGCTTTCCAGCCGCTTGAAGAGATTGGTCCGGCAAAATCCCATCAGGCGCGTGCCAGCGCGTGAGAGGCCTTCGATGATCTTGGCCTGGTGTGGCGCGGGTGGCGACTTGGGTTTGGGGGCAATGTAATTGCCGAGGCCGTAGCGCGGCAGAATCAGGTCGTTGATGGCGTTGACCACAGGGGCGCTGTAGAACTGTGCGTAGGGGTCGGACGGATTTGCGTCGTCAATCTTGAAGCTGAGGTTCTTGGGCACGCGCTTCGGAAAATAGGACTTGCGACCGTCCGAAAACAGCAAGTATTTGCCGCGTTCATCCTCGTGGGAGTAGTGCTGCATGATGAAACCACGCGTGCGGCGCACCATGTAAAGACGCATGAGGTCACGCCAATCATCGGGAATGTCGCTCTTTTCGAATGCGCCCAGCGAACGAACACTACACTGGTGACGGCGGATGAACTCGTGCTCCCCGCCCAATGCGGCAAGCAGTTTCTCTGGGCGAATGCCGATGTCAATATCTTCATTCAGGAACAAGGCCAACTGCGCGGAAAGATCAAGGTAGGTCTTGTTGTAGGGCGTGGCCGAGAGCAATACAGTCAGGCTGTCGTTGCGCTCGATGTATTCGCGGATAACTTTCCAGCGTTTGCCTTCCTTGTTGCGCAGATTGTGCGATTCGTCGATGAGGACCAGCCGGTACCGCCGGGTTTTCTCCGGAAGTTCGGTCAGGACTTTGGACAACGGCAATACCTTGGCATGCAGGCGATACCGGTGGGCATAGTCTTCCCACATCGAAACGAGGTTCTTGGGACAGATGATGAGCGTTTCGGTGTGGTAGTCGTCCTCGAACACCTTGGCCAGAGCGGTGGCCATCATCGACTTGCCCAGGCCGACTACATCGCCGATCAGCACACCGCCGCGCTTGTTCAAATGGTGCGCGGCAATTTTGACGGCGGCGACCTGGAAGTCGAAAAGCGTATCTCCAAAAACCGAGGGGATGCGAAATTCCGATAGCCCTGCACGTGCTTCCTGCGCCAGGTGATAGGCCATCTTGAGGTAGACGTGATACGGAGGAACCAGACGATCGCCCGCCCAGCTTTCATCGATGATGTCGGCCAGTTCCTTGGAGATATCGATGCACCAGCGGTCTCGCCAGCGGTCTTCGAACCATTCGACCAGCTTATTGCAGGCGTCGTGCTCCAACACATCGACGTTTAGTTCGCCCTGTTTGGCGAGGCCAGCCAGGGTCAGGTTTGAACTGCCCAGAAAGCCGGTAACAGGGTTGTTAGCGTCGTGCCGATGCAACAAGTAGAGCTTGGCGTGAAGGGGGTGGCGCAGGTAGACCTTGACGACCAACTTCTTGGCGCGGATCTGCACGGAGAGCTGCCGCAGCGCCGCCTCATCGTCATTGGTCGGGACGCCGAAAGTCAGCTGCTCGCGAAACTCTTCGGCAATGCGGCGTTTCTCCCTTAGCGCCGTCTGGTTATCGAGTACATCGTCATCCTCACGGGTACGTAGTGCTTGCCGGAGTTCATCACTCGGAGAGACGTGCATGCCAACCAGTAATCGGCAGCACTGGCCATCGCCACCCGCCCACTGATCGACATATCCGGAAAGATGTCGCCAGCCGCGAAGGTTGAAATACCCGACGCAGAAATCAGCCCGCTCGGCGACCTTGAGCGTTTCCTGCAATGCCGGCAGCAACGGCTTTTCTATGTTGTCGAATATTCTAGGCATCTTTCTCCCTCAAATGGGTAACCTGTCCTACTGTGCGGAATCGTCGCTCGTACCACCAGTGCGTACCCAGTCACCCACTTCTGAAATCTTAAACTTCCAGAGTCGGCCAATGCAGTCGGCGATCTGTCCGACGGATACCCATGGCTCATTCATGACGGAACTCCGGGCTCTGATTGATCGGATAGTATAAAGTCGGACTAAGTAGCAAAGGTTGTAATTTATCAGGTCGATGGCTGCCAGACCATCGTCTGATGCACATAGTAGGCACATGAGAGACAGCTTTGGAGCAGATCTTCAAGTGACCATTCCAGGCAACGGCCGAAGTTGGCCGATCCCGCCAGTTCGCGGACATTTCCGGTTAGCTGTCATTCGCGGAGATTGGAAACCGAGTCCGACAGACAGCAATGGCCGAAGTCCAGACATCCGTCAGCATGCCTGGCGGTTCCCGTTCGACGGTTGGCTGATGCGTTATTATTCATCATCGCAAAAAATCGGACTTGTGTAGATAGCTATGCCCGGTGGGAGAGGGAACCAATGCGGCTCCCAGTATTACCCGCAGATAACGCTCCAGCGTGGCTTGCTCCAAGCCCGCCACCAGATCGATGAACGGCTGGTAATCGCCGCGGGTGTGGGCCGTGTCCAATGCGTCGTAATAACTCAGGCGCTGTTCGACCGGGATGATGACCGGTAGATAGCCACGGCGCATCAGCTCGAAGTTCATGAGCAGGCGGGATGTGCGACCGTTGCCATCGACGAAGGGATGGATGCCGACGAAATCCAAGTGCAGCCGAGCTGCAACCTCAACCGGATGCATCTTCTTCGCTCCCTCTCCCTCCGGGACAAATTTCCCGGGAGGAAATTTGGTCGAACGAAGTTCGCCCATCGGGCGCCGGGCAGGATAGCCCGGCGACATTGGGCGAGGGTGAGGGGTATTTAAATCACCCGCCACCTCCTGATACCACTCCATCAGCGCCGCCATCGCCTCGGGGACCTTGAGAAAATCCGGCGGCACATGATCGGCACCGGCGATCACGACGTTTTCCTGCCGGTAGCGACCGGCGTTGCGGTCATCGATGTTTTTCAACACCAGGTGGTGAATGGACTTGATCTGCCATTCGCTTAAGTTTTCCTGTCCACTGACGATGGCTTCGACGTAATCGATGGCTTCCTTGTGGTTGATAACCTCGAAATGCTCGCGTAGCGACTTGCCGCCGATGGTGATGCCTTCCAACACCACTTTGGTTTCCTTCAAGGTCAGCGTATTGCCCTCGATGGCGTTGGAATGATAGGTCCATTCCAATACCTGTTGCTCGTGCAAAGTGCGGACGGTGTGCTCGGGCAGCGGACGCAGACTGTCCAGGCGTGACTTGAGACGGTCGATTTCAGCGAAACGGGATACGGTGTTCATGACTTGTCTACCTTACCGAAACTTTCCAAATTGAAGGCGTTACTACACCGCACGGCTGGATCAACCGGATAGATTTCTCAAACCGCATCGAAGCCGCCGCCAGCGTTGGCGTTCTTATCGACCTCTTGGAAGCATTGACATCCCCGAGAGCGTTTGTAATTCGCCTACTTAATTCCGTACATGACGATTACGATACGGTCGTTCAGCCGTTCGTTGAGGGTGAACTGGGGTATGAATTGACCGTTGTCGATGGAAATCAGCCGTATGAACATGCCCGCATCGATCAGGAGATTTTTGCCAAATTGCACAGCGGCAGCGTCGTTCTAGCCGATATCACTGGTTTGCGCGCCAATTGTTTCCTAGCGTTGGGGTACCCTTAGGGCGCGGTCTGCCAACAATGCTGCTCACGAGAGAGGGCACCGATCATCCTTTCGACATTTATTCTCTGTCCGGTCACCGCTGGAAAACGATGGGGACCGCTGAAGAGCATCGGCGGGAATTTCGCAAACATTGGGATGCGATCAAGAACCGTCCGCCCCTAGTTCCAACGGAGCCACTTATTTGCTTGACAAAGACATCGATGATCGGCAAATCGACCAGTGGATCTACTTACCGGCCTTGGCTGTCCGGACCGGATTATCCGAAGGCGATTAGAAGCCGGGTTGCCCGCGGGATCTTTGTGGAAGGCATTCATTGGCGCCGGGAACGACCAGGGGTCAGGCGCTTAACGTTTTCGAATTTTTCGGATTGCGGAATACCAGGGGCTTGGTTTCGCCGGCTTCGGCTTCCGCGCGGGCCGAGAAGATGGCGTCGAACACCTTCTGGCGGTTGGGCGAGAGCGAGCAAACCGGGTCGGTGTTGTGCATGTCGCCGGTGAGCAGATATGCCTGGCAGCGGCAGCCGCCGAAATCCTTGACCTTCTCCGGGCAGGAGCGGCAGGGCTCCTTCATCCACTCGAAACCGCGGAAACGATTGAAAGCTTCCGAGTGAACCCAGATGTCCTGAACGCTCATGTCCTTGACATTGGGGCAGTTGAGCCCCGGCAGTTCGCGGGCGGAATGACAGGGCAGGGCGGTTCCATCCGGGGCGATGGTGAGGAAGGTGGTTCCCCAGCCGTTCATGCAGGCTTTTGGGCGATCCTCGTAGAAATCGGGCACGACATAGTAGATCTTCATCTTGCCCGCGAGCTTTTCCTTGTATTCCTGGGCGATGGCCTCGGCTTGCTCGAACTGCTCCTGGGTCGGCAGCAGTTGGTCGCGGTTGATATGGGCCCAGCCGTAATACTGGGTGTTGGCCAACTCCAGGTAATCCGCTTCCAGCTCGATGGCCATTTCCAGGATTTCGCGCATCTGGTGGATGTTGCGGCGGTGGATGACTACGCACAGCACCATGGGATAGCCATGCTTTTTCACCAGCCTTGCAACTTCCTTCTTGTGTTCGTAGGATTCGGTGCCGGCCAGTTGGTCGTTGAGGTTTTTTTCCGGCGACTGGATGCTGATCTGGATGTGATCCAGGCCGGCTTCCTTCAGTTCTACGATCTTGCTCTCGGTCATGCCGTAACCGGAGGTGATCAAATTGCTGTAATAGCCGAGCTGGCGGGCATGTTTGACCAGCACGGGCAAATCCTGCCGCACCAAGGGTTCGCCGCCGGAAAGGCCCAGCTGCACCGCGCCCATGGCCCGCGCCTCATCGAGCACCCGCAGCCAATCTTCCGTGCTCAATTCGTCCTTGATGCCGGCGAAATCCAGCGGGTTGGCGCAATAAGGGCATTGCAGCGGGCAGCTGTAGGTCAGTTCCGCCAGCAGCCAGCGCGGCGGGGTGATCTTATACTGCTCTGATCCAGCCGTTTGCAAGGGCTACTCCTAGGAATCCGAAAATGTCGTCTTTCAATCCCGTCTGGTTGAATTTGAGCTCCAGTTCTTCCACGATGCTTTCCGCGTCATGGGCGCCGTCGCATAACTTGAGGATCTCGGCCGAGGGGAGATTGAGCTCCACCATGCCTTCGGGATAGAGAATGACATGCTTTTGTTGGGCTTCTTCCCATTGCAGCCGGTGCAAAGGGGAGAAGGCGAGAATTTTGCCGGGGTCCAGGCTCATCATTCGCTCACGTTGAAGTAGGGCGGCTTGTTGTCGATATAGGCCAGCCACATCGAATCCAGCATGGACCATAGGATGTCCAGTTTGAATTGCAGGATTTCCAGCGCGCGCTCTTGCTGCTTGCGGGTCTTGAAATGGGCCAGGGTGATGGCAAGGCCATGTTCCACGTCGCGGCTGGCCTGGGTGACGCGCTTGCGGAAATAGGCCAGGCCCTCGGCCTCGATCCAGGGATATTGGTCCGGCCAGCCGGCCAGGCGCTGCTTGTGGATGGTGGGGGCGAACATCTCGGTGAGCGAGGAACAGGCTCCTTCCTCCCAGGGCGCATGGCGGGCGAAGTTGACATAGGCGTCCACCGCGAATCTCACGCCGGGCAGCACATTCTCCAGTGACCACAGTTGCTCACGGGGAATGCCGACCGCTATTCCCAACCGGGTCCAGGCTTCGATGCCGCCGTCGTCTTCCCCCCAGCCATCGTGGTCATGGACGCGCTGGATCCACTGGCGGCGGGTGTCGCGGTCCGGGCAGTTGGCGAGGATATTGGCGTCCTTGACCGGGATCTTGATCTGGTAATAGAAACGGTTGGCCACCCAACCCTGGATCTGCTCCTTGTTGAGTTTCCCCTCGGCCATGAGTACATGGTAGGGATGTCGGATGTGATAATACTTTTCCTTGGCGCGCAACTGCGCTTCGAATTCTTCAGGGCTCCAGGCTTGTTTTTCGGTGCTCATATCGTTGTCTCACAGATTGATTTCCAGCCCATCGAAGGAAACTTCGATGCCGGCTTCATCCAGCTTCTTCCGTTCCGGCGAATCCTCGTCCAGAATCGGGTTGGTGTTGTTGATGTGAATCAACATTTTCCGACCCTGGGTGGCCGAGGTCAGGATTTCGATCATGCCGCCCTCGCCGGATTGGGGCAGGTGGCCCAATTCCAGGGCCAGTTTATCGTTGATGCCGGCGCGGGCCATTTCATCATGTTGCCAGAAAGTGCCGTCCACTAGGACGCAATCTGCGCTCTTCATGGCCTCTTCGACATGCGGCTCGAACTCGCCCAACCCCGGTGCATAGTACAGCTTTTTGCCGGTGGAGATCTGTTCGACGATCACGCCGATGTTGTCGCCCGGATGCGGGTGGTTGCGGTGGGGTGAATAAGGCGGCGCCTTGCTTTTCAGCGCATGGGAGTAAAGGCGCAGGTCTTCGATGAGAGGGATGGTGAAACTGCTGCCATCCAGGGGAACCAGATGATGGTTGACCGTGCAATAATGTTCCAGCATGTGGAGCAGCGGGAAGCCGGAGGAGAGGTCCTGTTTCACCGGGGCGCTGCAATAAATTTCCAGCGGGACGGTGGATTCCCTCAGCATCAACAGGCCGGTGGTATGGTCGATCTGGCTGTCGATGAGCAGGATGGCCTTGATGCCGCTGTCGCGCACGCCTTCCCGAGGGTGGCTGTCCGGGAAGGTTTCCAGTTGCGTGCGGATATCCGGCGAGGCATTGAATAACAGCCAGTTGCGCCCGTCGCTGCTGACCGCGATGGAAGACTGGGTGCGCCGCTTGGCGCGCATTTCGCCCGAGCGTACCCGCTTACAGTTGTGGCAGTTGCAGTTCCACTGCGGGAAGCCGCCGCCGGCTCCCGCGCCCAAGACTCTGATTTTCATGATGGATGTCTCTGGAGGCCAAAATTCGGATCTGGGGCCGGCCTTTGGCCAGATTCAAGCCCGCCCGCAACGAAAAACGGGGCCACACTGTTCGTGTGAGCCCCGTCTTCCCGCAACTCGAAATTAACGGTTGTAGATATACATCGTAACTTCGAAGCCGAACCGCAGATCGTTAAAGCTCGGGGTTTCCCATTTCATGGCGTCTACCTCCAGAAGTTGTTGAGGATTTTCTTTCGCTTGTCACAGCTCGCGGTAGAGTATACGTCGGGCCTCCGTGCAAGGCAACAGCCCCGAAGACCTCGAACTTTGCTGCAAGTCCGCGTTTTCCCATGCGCAGGTTGGACAGTTCAAATTTCGGGAAAGTTTCATTTCTCGCCATTCCAGGCTCAGGGCATCCAGCAGCAGTAGCCGTCCGCGCAGGGTTTGGCCTACCTCCAGGATCAGTTTGATCGCCTCCAATGCCTGCATGGAGCCGATGATGCCAGGCAGGGGGGCGATGACGCCATTGCGGACGCAGCTTTCTTCCAGTTCGCCTTGGTCTGCATAAAGGCAGTTGTAACAGGGACTGTCGCCAAAGCCGGGGGTGAAGACGGTAATCTGCCCCTCGAAACGGATGACCGCGCCGGAAACCAGAGGCGTGTGGGTTCTCACGCAGGCCCGGTTGACGGCGAAGCGGGTGGCGAAGTTGTCCGTGCAATCCAATATCACATCGCTAGCGGCGATTTCCAGTTCCAACTCTTCCTCTTCCAGCTTGTGGTCGAGCAGGTCGATATGACACTCGGGGTTCAACCGAAGCAGGGTTTGTTTGGCGGATTCGGCTTTGCCCACCCCCAAGTTTTCGGTATCGTGGGCGATCTGGCGTTGCAGGTTGGACAGCTCGACCCTATCGAAGTCGTTCAAAGCCAGGCAACCTACGCCGGCCGAGCTCAGGTACATGGCGGCGGGCGAACCCAGGCCGCCCATCCCGATGATGAGGATGCGGGCTTCAAGCAGCTTCTGTTGCCCTTCGATGTCGACTTGCGGCAGCATGATCTGCCGGCTATAGCGCAGGAGTTGGAGGTCGTTCATCTTTTTTTCCTGTTAATTCGGCGATCCGATGCGCCAAATCTTGGTAAACACCCTCGATATTGCACAAGACCTCTTGATTGGCATAGCGGATGACGGTGAGTCCATAGACGTTCAGCGTCTTTGTCCGTTCCAGATCGTACTCAGTCGTTTCGGCGTGAGTGTCGCCGTCGATCTCGATGACCCAACGCAGCTTTGAGCAATAAAAATCGACGATGTAGCTGGCGATCGGTTTCTGGCGCAGGAATTTGTAATCGGCAAACTGCCGCTTGCGCAGAACTTCATTCCACATTTTGCTTTCGGCTGGCGTGGGATTTTTGCGGTTTTCTCGGGCGAGTGGGGTTAGCGTTTTTTCGTAAGGCAGAAAAGCAACCCCCCTAGCCCCCCTTATCAGGGGGGGATAGGAAGCGTTCCCTGCCGCGTTGTTGTCGTCAGGGGCAGTGTGATCTTCCCCCCTGATAAGGGGGGATCGAGGGGGGTTAGTTTCTTTCAAGGGATTCAATCGATCTCCCCCTCGAACGAGATGGCTTCCCGCAACACCACGGTCGCATAGGCCCCGGCGGGTAGGCTGAAGTCTAACCGCAAGGCGTTATCATCCACGAAATTCCAGGCCAGGTCGGCAACCGGCAGGCGTAACGGGCGGCGGGCGGTTTCCATCCCGCAGCGCGCCAGTCCCTCGCATAGCAAGGGCAATTCGGCTGCGACTGCCGTTTCGATGGCTAAAGCCTCACCGCTAGCCGCCGATTCGCCCTTGCCCCACAAAGGCCCGCTGGGGTGGATTTCCAGAGCGCTGATGCGGGCTTGAATTTCCGCACTCAATTCGTCGCGGAAGAAGCTGTGGGAGCTTGCAAACATGAATACGTCGCCGGCTATGGCCTGGTTCCAGTGGCCGGATTCGACCCGCCGGGCCAATATCCGGTTGAAGAGATGGGAGCGGGCGGTGGAGAGATAAATGCCTTCCAGCTTGCGGTCGCGCAGTTTCAACTCGCCCTTGAACAGGGCTTCGGCCTGGATCAGATTATTGCCCTCGCGCCCGAAGCGCTGGGGCCCGAAATAATTGGGTACGCCTTCTCGCCGGATGCGCGTCAGCTTTTCCTCGATGGCGGATCGCTCGCCTTCCAGTTCCCGCACGGTGATTTCGAAGCGGTTGCCCTTGAGCGCTCCGGTTTTCAGCTTGCGATTGTGGCGGGTGGATTCCAGTACGGCCACGCTGTCCGATTCCAGGCCGCTCCAGTCCAGATCGCGTTTGCCGGGGATATGCACGCTGAACCACTGGGTGGTGATGCCATGGCGATCCTTCATGCCGGCATAGCTTACCGCCATTTTCGGCAGCCCCGCGTACTTGGCGATCTGGCGGGCAAGATAATCGGTGTTCTCGCCGCGCTTTCGAATCCTGAGGAAGACATGCTCGCCTTCCCCGGTGAGATCGAAACCCAAGATTTCCCCAACCACGAAGTCCTCGGGATGGAGCTTGATTTTTCCGCTCGCCGCAGGGTCGCCGAAAGCATGGGGCAGGGCGGAACTCATGGCCGTTCCAGGGCCGCCAAATCCTGTAAATCTTTCTTGCGTTGGCTCACCCGCCGTTCGTGGCTGGCTTGGTTTTTCGTGCAGATCAGGGTGTAAGGCCGGCCTCGGGTTTGCGTGGTGAGCGTCAGATCGCAGCCATTCTGTCGAACCGAATGCTCCACATGGGAGCGTTCGGCGGCGGCGGCTTGGAAAGGCCAGGTTTTGCTGGCGGGGTCGGCCAGGAAACGGCTCAATTCGGCGCAATAGCGACATTGGCAGGCGAGAGTGCTGGCCCGCTTCCAGTCGGAAGGCGGTTCCAGCGGCTCGGCGATGCGTGCGCGCAGATGTTCCAGGCAGGCAGAGAACAGGCGCTCAACCGCCTTGGCGCTGCGGGTTTCGGCCTGTTCGGCCAGGCGCAATGCGGCGGGGACGAGGATGGCGTCCAGGCCATAGGTAGTGGGTCTAGCCAGAACGCAATCCACCGCGCGATCCGCCAAGCCGGCCTCGATCCGATTCAGGGCGATCATCAGGTTGACGATGAAACCCGGATCCACGGCCGGCCTTAGCCAAGGACGAGGTGGCGGGGCGTTTTCAACGCCACCCGGCAAGGCCTCGACCAAAGTGGTAGCGGCCGGGATGAGCTTAAGCGCGGATTCATCCTTCAAGTTTGCGACGGCGCAGCGAGCCAGCAAATCGGCGCAAGCGCCCGGCATCGCCTGGGCGTTTTTAGCGATGATGCGTTCGATCAGTTCGGCCGCCCTGGCTGGAGGCAATAAGCCTGCGGCCTGCACCAGCTTTTCGTTGTCGGCCATGCCATAGAAGCCTGCGGCGGAAACCTCGGCCAGGAAGGTTTCGATTCGGGCCGTATCGCGCAATAAAACTAGGCTGGCGAGCATCGAGGTAGAAGCATTCGATCCCCGGGTATGCCAGGGAGAGTAGACCTCTTCTCGGGGCCAGGTGCGCATCATGTGTCCGGAGAGTTCGTGGGCTTCCTGCCAAAGAGTGGATTCGCCGTTTTCCCCGTTGCGCGCCCAGCGCTCGGCGAGTTCATTCAGATAAGGCAGGGTCAAAAATAGCCCCGCCTGGTTGAGTACGGCCAGCCGGCGGGCTCGGGGCCAGAATATCAGCGCAGCCCGCGCGTAAGTGCGTTCAAAGGATGCGCCCTCGTTGCCGGTGGCTTCCTGGAAATGTTGTTCGTCCGGTTCCAGCCCTTCGAAGGCATCGGGTGGACAGAGTTCTTCCGCCTCGAACGGGAGGTTGTCCATGGCAGGCTGACTACCGTCGGGCTTGCGCCAGTCGGAGAGAAATTGACGGCGGTCGCAGACTTCACCGATTTCGAATGCATCTTCGCCGCCTCGGGATCTGCCTCTGCGCGAAGGGTAGTCGCTATGTTCGGCCCAACCGCTTTCCCGGATGGAAACCAGCGCTAGGTGCAGCTCGCAATCGGCTTGTTCCGCCGCAGCCACGGCTACCGCCCCTCGGGCAGCGTCAGCCCCCTTGAGCGCGGTGAAGGAAAGTTCCGCCGGGGTATAGGCGTGTTCCAGGGGGTAGATCAGTTTTTCGGGGGATTCATCGCCGGAAGATCCCTTGCTTTTCCCCCATTGCCGCAGCCTTTCCGCCAGGCGGCCTTGCTCTTCGCCGTATTCGGGAGGTTCCAACGGGCTTAGATCGGTGCGCAACAGGTTGTAAATCAGGGTCAAGCGGCAGCCTGACGTGACTGGTAAGACTTCATGAACGCAATCGGCGTAAAAGGCGGCGAAAGCCAGTTCCGAGGAGTCGGCCTCATGCAGATCGAGGCGAGCTTCCTGGCCGCGATGGCGTACGAGCAATTCGCCGCCGCTGTAAAGCGAAGGCAACACCAGCACGAGGGTGGCGAACATGCCGGGAGCTTTCTCGGTATCGCGATGGCCGACAAAGAAGCTGCCCGCGTCGTAGACTAGGAGTTTGTACAATTCGGCCGTCACCGGCTCGCTCACGCCCAAACGCGCGGCGATCCAGGCGACGATCTCTCCTATATTCTGCGCCCAATATTTTCCTCGGATCTGAATTTTGTCCGCGCCGATTTGCCAAGTTCGCCTGACGGTCGTGTCCACCAGGGTCTCCTCGCCTCGCCCATAAGGTGCGCGTTCGGCGACAGCGACGAGTTGTTCGGCTTGCATGGGCAGTAGCGGCAGAGCGATGGGACCGACCCCCTCCACCTCTAGGCTGGGCATATAGATTTCGGCTGCTCCGGCGGCGTAGAAACTTCCGGGACGTTCGACACTGCCCAAGATGGCGGCAAGTTCAGTAGGGATGGATGACATCGGTGCTGTCCAAGTAGGTGATCGTTAAACGATAGGGGACGGAGATGAATCGCTGCCAATCCTAGCGTTTTTCCAACAAGGCCACGGCCATGGTGGAGATGCCCTCGCCGCGACCCTCGAATCCCATGCGTTCGGTGGTGGTGGCCTTGACGTTGACCCCATCCAGCTTCAATCCCAGATCGGCGGCGATATATTCGCGCATTTGCGGGATGTGGGGGGCCATCTTCGGTGCCTGGGCGATGATGGTGACATCGACGTTGATGACCGAGTAGCCCAATCCCGCCAGTTTGGAATGAACATCGCGTAGCAGGATGCGGCTATCTATGCCTTGATAGGCAGCATCGGTGTCGGGGAAATGCCGGCCGATGTCGCCCAAAGCGGCCGCGCCCAGCAAGGCGTCACACAGGGCGTGGAGGGCGACGTCGCCGTCGGAGTGGGCCGCCATGCCTTTTTCGTAAGGGATCTTCACCCCGCCGATGACGATGTGATCGCCTTCCTTGAATTGGTGGGCGTCGTAGCCCTGGCCTATTCGCAGCATTGCAGCTCCTGGTAAAAAGCGGCCAAGGGCAAATCCTCGGGCCGGGTGATTTTGATATTGTCGGGTCTGCCTTCGACGATGCGCGGGGTTTCCCCTTTCAGTTCCAACGCACTGGCTTCGTCGGTGACGGTAAG
>JAQTSI010000285.1 GCA_028711365.1 Methylococcaceae bacterium | reverse complement strand
GCGGTGTTATGGGGTATTCAACCGGATTCACCTGTTTCAGCGCCTTAGCCTTGATCTCGGGGGATATGTACAGTTTGCTTAGGATTCAATGACTTATCAACCATGCAAGTTCCCAGAGAACCATATCCTGTCCTAAAGGACCGAAAGACCTGCGCAAATAGTTTGTGCTGAACGGTATTTCATCGTTTCCCTGCAATACGAGGGAATAAAGAACAATGAATTTGAAATTCAACCCCAAAAGGCGCACATTCATGATCCAATCAAACCTTGCCAAAATCGGACGGCTGTTCGGCTCACTCCTGTTCCTCGGATTGTTGCTGGGCAATACGGGAGAAGCCTCCGCCCACGCGGTGGTGACCGAATCCTCCCTGCGCCATCAGCCCATCGAGCTCAATCATGCCACCGAGGTGGTGCTGCATTTCAACTCCGGCGTGGAACTGGCCTTATCCCGTGTGTTCCTGGTCAGCAAGGGTGATGTCTACCATCCGCTGGAAATCGCCAAGGGCAAGAAACCCGGCCAGATGATCATCAAGGTTCCGGCCTTGGAGGAAGGCGATTACGCCCTGAAATACAAGGTGTTCGCCGCCGACGGCCATCTCACCGAAGACGTCATTCGTTTCAAAGTATCAGCACAGCGGTAAACCTCTATGTACATGCAAGGCCTGGCCAATTTCATCGACGATTTTCTCGGCGGATTGATGCTCATCAGTTACGCGCTGGTGGTCGGCTCCGTGGTGTGGAGCTTCGTCATCCTGCGCGTCAACACCGCGGAGCGGGCTGGCGACGGGGCCATATTGGGCAGTGTGAAATTGCTCAACATCGGCGCGCTTGCCCTGGCCGCCTCCGTAGCCACCAAGCTGGTCATCAAGGCGGCGGTATTGGCTTCCACCCTGGGCGAGTTGCCCCTGGAAGCCTACGCCGGCACCGTGCAATTCAAGGCCGGCCTGCTGCGCTTCTTCCTGGCCTTGGGCTTTATCGGTCTGGCGCGCCAGTTGAGGCGGGAGCCGGGCAGATCCTCCTCCTGGAGCGCCGTCGCTGGCCTCACCGTTCCCCTGGTGTTGAGCGGAGCCTGGCTGGTGCATGCCGTGGGCCGTTTCGAGAACCGCGAACTCCTGATGTTCACCACCGTCGTCCATCAGCTCGCTGCCGCCGTCTGGTTCGGCTGCGTGGCGCAATTGCTGATGCTGTGGCGCTCCAGCCGCAAGGACGAAAACGCGAAGCAACTCTGGCCTCTGGCCATCACCCGCTTCGCCTGGCTGGGCATCAGCTCGGTGGTATTGCTGTTCTGCACCGGCATCCCGCTGGCCTGGGTCTACATCGGCTCCTGGGACGGATTGTTCGGCACCGGCTACGGCAGCCTGGTGGTCACGAAAAGCTGGCTCTTGCTGGTGGCCTTGGGTTTCGCTTACCTCAACAACCAGGCCGGCAAGCGCTGGCGGGAGAACGGCGGACTGTCCAATCTGACCCACAAAGTGCCTTATTACATCGAAGCCGAGACCTTCATCCTGGTGGGTATTCTGTTCATCGCCGCGACCCTGTCATCACAGCCGCCTTCCATCGACATCCAGGACCGCACCGCCACCGTCGCCGAAGTGGTGCAGATGTTCATGCCCAACCTGCCCAGGATCAGTTCCCCCAGCCATGAGCAATTGTTGGCCGGCGAGGCGGGTCGGGTGGCGGTGGTCAACAAGATCCCCTCGGTAGCGGCCAAGGAATGGTCCGACTACAACCATAATATCTCCGGCATTTTCCTCACCAGCATGGGCCTGTTGGCGCTGCTATCCTATCTGCGTCATGGCTCCTTGCAATGGGCGCGCTATTGGCCGGTGGGTTTCATCGGTTTGGGCATTTTCCTATTCTTCCGTAGCGATGCCGAAACCTGGCCCTTGGGTCCGATCGGATTCTGGGAAAGCACTTTCGGCAACGGTGAAGTCTTTCAGCATCGCATCGCCACCTTCATGCTGTTCATCCTCGGCGGGATGGAGATGAGAGCCCGCGCCAACCCGCAAGCCCGCCAACTGCAATATATCTTCCCCATGCTTTGCGCTTTCGGCGGCATCCTGCTGCTGACCCATGCCCATGCCGAATTCGAACTGAAGAGCGAATTCCTCATCCAGGCCACTCACACCACCATGGGTCTGCTGGCCGTCATCATGGCCAGCGGACGCTGGCTGGAACTGCGCCTGGCGACGCCCGCCGGTGATCTGGAGAGCCGGATCGCCGGCATCGTCTCGATGACTTCCATGCTGCTCATCGGCGTCATCATGATGTTCTACCGGGAACCCCTGATCTGATGTTCACTCCCCGATGTCAGGCAGGATATGGGAAAAGAAATCGCCGCCGCGTTTCTCGTGCTTTCTCGCGGCGGCCAGGGCTTGCTCGAGTTCTTGCTTGATTCGGGTGTCGGACAGGCGCTGGTGAGGCCGGATCGGCGCCTGGTCGGCCTTTTCCAGATAGAACAGAGCCTTATCGTATTCACCCCGGCTCAACCAGTAATCTCCGAGGAAATAATTGGAATCCAGCCCATGGGGATAAAGCTTCACGCCCGCTTCCAGATACTGCCGCGCTTGTTCGTGGTCGCCGTAGGAAATGGGCCAGCCGGGCAGGCGAAAATACAGATTGCCCAAGGTGATATAAGCCGAAGCCCCCATGGCTTTCGGATTCACATCGATGGACTCGATCAGCAACCTTCGCGCTTCGTTGAGCCGGCTCAGCGAACTGATGCCCCATTCGGAGGCCGCCAGGGTGCATAAGGTGATGGCTTCCAGGATGAGAGGTTCGGCGTGGTGGGGATGATTCGCCTGGAGAGTCTTGATCCGCGGCAACAGGGCCTTGAACTGCTCGGCCTGGCGATTTTCAGGCTGGTGATAGAAGATTTCCGACCACTCGTCGCTCAATATCCGGGTTGACTGATCCAGGTTGTCGTCGGCCCAGGCGGCATCGAATTCCAGCAAACAGCACAGCGCCGCAAACAACGCAGATCTATAGTTCAAGCGGCAACCCTGGGAGAAGGAGGGGAGAAAAGCCTGTTGATCCCGTCTGAAATCGACGCAAGCCAGCGCTTACAGCAGGATCAGCAACCAGACGACGAGGGCCAAGACCAGCGAGGTCAATACCGCGGCCGAGCCGACATCCTTGGCGCGTCCGGAGAGTTCATGGCGTTCGAAACTGATGCGGTCGACCACGATTTCGATGCCGGTATTGAGCAGTTCGACGATCAATACCAGTAAAACGCTGCCGAGCAGCAGCGCCTTTTCGACTCCGGTCTTTCCCAGCCAAAGCCCTAAGGGGACACCGATGACCAACAGCAACACTTCCTGCCGAAACGCCTCCTCGTGAATCCAGGTGGCTTTGAATCCCTTCGACGAGTTGAAAAACGCCGCCTTGATTCGCGACCAGCCCTTTAGATTCTGACCTGCCATAGATTCCGCAATGAAGCTTGAGACGTTGTGGTGTGAGATGTCGCCGCTTAAAGCGGGGTTTGAATGGTTTGCGCCCAAATTCCATCGACCCAATCTTTGTCCAGGCGCAATTCGCCTTGCAACAGCCAATCGACGATGATCTGAGCCGAATCGGGATATTGTACATGGATGGCCCGGCTTTGTTCTAGCCAGGTCGCAATGGTGGAGGCATCCAAAGATTGCATGACCTGTCCCAGTTGCAACAACTCCAGCGCCAGGGCGTTGGAAACCTGTTCCAGTTGACCGCGCAGGGGCTTGACCAGAATCTTTTTGCCGGTTTGCAGCGCCTCGCTGGCCAGTTCGAACCCGGCATTGCAGATCACCCCGGCGGCATCGGAGAAGTCCTTGCGAAATCCGCTGCGGGATAACTGCCTCACATGGATGTGGTCCGCATGCTCGTGGGGTCTGTTCGGCATGGTCGGACTGTAGACGTAAAATTGATAATCGCGAAACCGCTTCAATAAATGGATGACCTGGTTCACGTCCTCGAACGGCAAATAGACGATGATCTTGTCCTGAATGACCGGCAAGGCTTCGGTATAGCGCTCGATGAGCGGCGGCAGGATGGGGTGATGGAAATGATGCCAGTGAATCCCAAGACCGAGGGTGACGGGAGCGAAATAGCGTATCACCTTCTCCCCGAGTAAATCTCTGCCCGCTTTGGGAATGTCGTAACCAAACGCATATTGATGCCCGATGCCGATGGTTTTCACGCCTTGCAGTTTGGCGGCCCAGGCGGTGACCGGCTCGAAATCGCAGATCACGCAATCGTAGCCGCTCAGATCCAGGTTTCTCACATCGCGGATGAAACGCCGCAGCGGGTTTTCCATCGCGGTCCTGGTGTATTGGACATGCCCTGCCTTGGTGGCGAAGGTCAAACCATTACGCCATTCATAGTCATCGAAGACCTCCATTTCGAAAAGCTTGTCCCAAGGACGGCCGGTAAACATCCATGTCACTTCGATTCCAGCCTGTTTCAATTTGGGCGCCATGGCGCGGGCGCGGGTGATATGACCGTTGCCGGTCGCCTGAACGCCGTAGAACATTTTCACGCCAAAATCATCTCCATGCTCAAAAGAGCCGTAGCGGTTCCCATCACGGCGCCGATCAACGTATCGGTGGGAAAATGCACACCCAAAATTACCCTGGCCATGCCGATCGTCACGGCCCACGCCAGCAAGAAGGGCGACAACATGGGGTAATACCAGCCCACCAAAGTCGCCATCAGAAAAGCCGCCGAGGTATGACCCGACGGAAAGCTGAACCGGTCCGAAGGCACGATGAAACTCTTGATGTTGAGCGCTGCCGGCGGACGGTCACGCTTGCAGCAGTTCTTGATGAGAAAATACAGAGGGCGTTCCATGAGCAGCGCCAAACCCATGCAGGTCAAAAGACGCATTTCATCCGCCCCCCGCGACAACAACAGGCCGACGGCCAGCAGGAGATAACAAGGGCCGTCGCCGGTCCTGGAGATGTAACGCGCGCAACGGACGAGCATTTTCCGCGATTTGCGCTGCCTGACCCATGTGAATACGGATACATCATAATGGTGGATGGTCTGTATGAATTTCATGGCGCGGCTCCTTGAACTGGCTACGGGGTCTATCAAGGTTAGGAGCCGCAGATGACATCCCCATGACCAACAGATGATGAATCAATGACACCGAAAACATTCACTATCAACGGTTGTAATAGCTGAGCACCCGATCCACGTAATTCTGGGTTTCGGCGATGGGAGGAACCTGATTGCCGAATTTCTTCACGGTATTCTCGCCCGAGTTATAGGCGGCCACCGCCAGCTTGATATCCGATTCGAACATATCGATCAATTGGCTGAGATAGCGCGCCCCGCCCTCGATGTTATCCTCCGGATCGAAGCGGTCGCGCACGCCGAAGCGGCTGGCCGTCGCCGGCATGAGTTGCATCAAACCCGCCGCGCCCTTGTTGGAAACCGCCTCGGGATTATAGGCGGATTCGGCCCGGATCACCGCATGCAACAAGGCGGGATCCAGGCTATATCGATTGGCCGCCGCCTCGATCAAGGGAGTGAGCTCTTCCCGCCGTTGCGCGCGGGCGGCGCTCAATTCACCATATCGTTTGAACCCGCTGCCCGAGGAACGGCTTCGGGGAGTGCTGGCCCGGACGAAGGAAAAGGAAGGCGGCGGCGAGCGCAAAATCAGCGCATATCCCGAATGTTTGGGCTTATCGGTATAAAATACATGGCCACTACCGTCCACGTATTTATAGACATCGGCGCGGGCTTCCTTAGCCATCAGCACGGGCAGGAGAACAAGGATTAAGGACGCAATGGATCTGGGCATGGCGGGTTTCCCATAGGCTGCACGAACGGATCAAAGTTTTACACGAATCCGTCATTTTTCAAAACTTGAATCGATGCTCTGACAAAAAGCAGGCGGTGCTAGTGTATCATTCGGCTGCTGTTTACTGGCCGACTCCCATCCGTCCGGGATGGCCACTCATCAACGAAACGATAGGACAATACAATGAATAAAATCACCCTGGCAAAAACCTTGGCCATCACCCTGGTTCTCGGTCTCACCCAAGCCTG
>JAQTSI010000025.1 GCA_028711365.1 Methylococcaceae bacterium | reverse complement strand
GGGGCGGTGACGGTCACGGTTTGGCTGACCGTGCCGCCGCTGCCGGTGCAGGTCAGGGTGTAAGTCTGGCGGGTGTTGAGGCCGGTCAGATTCAGGCGGCCGGATACCGGTTGGGCCCCCGACCATCCGCCGCTGGCGGTGCAGGCGTTGGCCCCGGTCGCCGACCACGTCAGGGTGGAAGCCCCCTGCAGGAGCGGCGTCGCCGTGAACGCGAGGGTCGGCGGATTGACCGCCGGCGGATTCGTCGTCGGCGGGAGTGTAGGACTGGCCGACGGCACGACGCTCCACACGGGGTCGTTGTTCTCGTTGGCGAGGAACTGATTCCAGTTCGACGCGCCCGTCATCCGCGCATAGGCGGCCTGCGCCCCCGGCACCTGATGGATGACGGCATAGGCGATGGCCGGTTGCAGATTGCCCCAATAGCCCGTGGCATCGGGGAAATAGGCGCCCCGCAACTGGTTCGGCAAGGCCGTGCCGGCCTGGGCGCCCAGGCTTGCCTGGTAGTTGCCGCCCCAATCCGCATACCAGGGGCCCGTGCCGCTGACCCAGTTGGCCGTGTCGGAAGGCGCCACGGCTTCATAATACTGGGCGGCGTCGCGGAAATCGTATTCGCCCGCTCCGCCCGTGCCCAGTCGGCCAATGACGCTTTGCGCCTTCCAGCGGAAGAATTGCCGGGCTTTGGCCTGCACCGCGGGAGTGATGGCCTGGGTGTCGAGGATGTAGCCGAAGGCGGCGGTGAGAAAATCCTCCATCCAGGTAGCGTGCATGTAGACGCCGTCCCCCGCCGTGTAATCGCTATAAGGTTGGGCGACGCCCTGGGGGTTGTTGGGCGAGGCGACATAGCGGGAATGGTAGTGGGCGAAATTCTCATCGAGGGTGTTTCGGTATTCCTTCTTGAGACCATCGTCATCCGGCGTCGCCAGGCTGGCGTGCAGCAGGGTGCGCAGCGCCCAGGCCGCCCCGCGCGTGGTATTGGCGCCGGTGGCCGTTTCCATGATGCCTTTCGAAAGTTCTCGAACCGTATCGGTTTGCTTGAGATAAACGACAGTGGCGGCAAATTCGGTTTCTTCCATGAAATAGAACTGTCCGTACAGCAGATAGGCCATATAGCCCACCGAAGGCGCATGCGAGGTGGCCCATTTGGCGGGGACGGCGCCCGAGGTACTGGCGGTGTATTGGTTGGTCGAACTGACGCCGACACTGCTGATGCCGGAGTTGTAGCCGGTGTCGTTCAATACCAGGTTGGGGTGACTCGAAAATGCGGGCGGGCGGTTGGTTTTTTCATCGCGATAGTGGATGCCGTGGCGTCCCGCCAGATAGGCCTGGATGGCGATGGCGGAAAGCGCCCGCGGATCGCCGCCGGTGCTGAGATACGCGACGTCCCATTCCGGCAACAAGCCGATCGAGGGATGATAACCGGTCTGTCCACTCGCGTTGGGAAACGCGCCTTGAGCCAGGGGGGTGAAGGTGCTGGGCAGGCGCGTGAACAGGGGGCTGGCCGGAGCGGTCTTGGCGGCATAATGGGGAACCAGTTTCGTCTGCTGCAGATAATCCGTATCGTGCCGGAAGGTGACTTGCGGATCGGCGCCCATCCAATACGACAGGCGATTGCCCGAGGCCAGCAGGGTCCGGGTGTGGTGAGGCAGGCTGAGCGTGGCGCTGAAACGCGAAACGCCATTGACCGTCACGCCCACCAGTCCGTCCTTTTGGGTGGCGCCCGGTTTCAACAAATAGCCGTTCTCGATCCAGGGGATGATTTCGATCTGTCCATCCTTCCATAACCGGACTTCATACCAGGCGGAGAGCGAGGGATCGGTACCCAGCGGGGCGGCATAGATCCACGACGACATTTCCGGTCCCTGCAGCCAATCCTGGACTTTTCCCGCGTGCCAGCGATGGGCAGCGGGATCGTAAGCGCCGCTCTGGCCGATCAAGTCGGACAATAGCACGCTGCCTATGCCCTGGAAAGCGATCTGCGCATTGGCGCCGAAATTGTGCAGATCCTGCTCGGTCAATGCCGGCGTCGAGGGAGTTGCCGGCCCGGCGCTCAAGTCGATTTTCAGCGGCACATTGGCTTGCAGATTCGCGCGGCCGGAAAGGATCGCAAACTGCGCGCTGCCGTCCGGCCAGCGCGTCTTGATCACGGCCTGGAAATTGGGAATGGTGGCGCTCACCGTCATTCCCGACGGGATGTCGCCTTGCCGAAACGCCTGGCCCAGGGTGAAAGGCGCTGCGGTCTGGGTCATGGGGGAGGAGAGCGTCAACGAGACGACCGGCTTGAGGCTCGAAGCCGGGAGTTTGAAGACATAGACGTTTTCATCGATGCTGTTGACGACGATGAACGCATTTTTGGAAGGAATATATTGGAAGCGGTTGTGGGTTCCGTTGACGGCGGCGGCGGTGGGAATCACCGTATTGGTGGAGGCGGGGGAAACCTGGGTCCAGGTATTGGTGTCGGGATCATAGGTATAGACGATTTGCCCGCCGGACCAGGCCACCAGGTTTTTACTCACCGGATCATAGGCCAGGCCGGGAGAATAAGCCCCGATGATCTCGCTGGCGCCCAACGGGGTGATGACCGCTTTCTTGCCATGGGCGACGGTCAAGTCGTAGCTCAGCATGAGCCCCTGGCCGATGGCGTAGAGCTTCTGCCGGATCGGATCGATCGCGACGCTCAGCCCATACGTATAGGCCAGATCCCCATCGCTGCCATAGAAGAGGTCTTTGTTGGGGGCTTGCCAAACATTCGCCACCGGGTCCCATTCACCCATTTGACTGGTACACCAAATGGGTCCACAACCGCCGCTGCCCAGCGCATAGACCCTTCCATTGCCCGGATGATAAGCGGCCCGGGCGCCGATGCCCCAATAATAGGTATCGGCTTTTCGCTCCCACTGCAAGGTGTCGAAATTGAAACAATCGACGTTGGGGGCGCTGCCGTTTCCAGTGCCTCGTAACGCCGCCCCGCCGATGCTGCAGAACCGGTCGATATTGGGCACGTAGAGGGTATAGTCGTAGGTATGACGAGCCGAGGGCTTGCCGTCGGCATAATAGGGTTGATCCACGGTGAGCGCCGAAGCCGGACTGGGATCATTCAATCGGATCCACTGGAGGGTGGACAGGTCAAAAACATATACCTCATTGCCGGCATAATCGGCATGTCCGCCGCCCCAGACGATGTAGCGGTCCCGTTTGCTGTCGTAAGCGCCGCCGTTCCAGGTGGTGACGATGGAGACCGGACCATTGGCGCCGAATATCCCGTTGCTCAATGAGAGCGGGGATAATACGCTGCGGATTTTCGAGTGGGGTATCTCATACCAATGGCCGGGTGGCAGGGTATCGATGGGATTGGCGGCGTGAGTGGTCTGGGAAATGGACGACAGTATTGTAATGAATAGGTAATATAAGATGGCGAGCGTGGAGCCAAAGGGTTTGTTTTTTGACATGGCGGTCATATAGGGATTGCTGAAATGTCGTGCTCGGAAACTATCTTGCTGCCGCCTTATAGGCATCAAGCAAGCTTGGCGCTTTTGCTATGCGCAATGCGCGGTAAGATATCTGCGTTCATGATGCGACTCCTGACGGGTTTGATGTGGTTAAAAATCAATGTCTCAGGTCGCTAGCCTTCTGATCAGGCGATCCCGCTATCTTAGGAAAATTCCTTTAGACCGGTGACTTTGCGTCCCCACCTTTCAATGGGTTTGCCCTTTTCAGATCAGCGACTTGGTAATGATTCGATAGGGTCAATAGGATATAGACAATATGCGCTCCACTGGAAAGTAGATAGGAATTATCTCTTTAATGGAGTTTATGATGTGGAATTAATTATACATTTTGTAAATATAAAAAGTCCATTGGTGACTATTTTTTTCTACGATTGAAAGTGTCGCCAAATAGCAACGCTTATGCTTTTGTAAGATATTGAAAGGCATTATACCATGCTAATGGTGATATACTTTTTCAACTAATTTCACATTGCGCTACGGTAACGTCCCAAGCCCATGGCGGTGGCCTTGCCGGCATGCGTCCATTGCCCCAACCAGAGATAAAGCCAAAATTGTGCCAACTGTGCGCCATCCAGTTGGGAATTGCCGAGGATGCCGCCCATCTGCATTTCGGTGTCCTGGCGGCTGGAATATCGCGTCCAATCCCACCAGCGCAAGCAAGGCTCGTGTATTTGCACCGAGCGAGCCTTCTGCGTCAAACCGGCGAAATCGGTTTCCATTGCAATATTTGTATGAAAATAGTTCGGCAGGGAAATGCGGCGCAGTAGTGAGCCGAACAGGTCCGTAAAGCGGAAGGTTTCCGGGGTGACATAGTGTCCCTGATTGCGCAAGCGTAGCGGGGTCTCGATTTCGATGCCCAGGCTTGCGGGAAGCGGCGGCATAGGAGGCTGGGTCGCGGCCAGAGGCGACTGGCCCGGTTGGTAAATCGTGCGCAAAAGGCGAAAACCGCAATTTTCGGCCTGAGCCACGCTGGCGAGGGAAAGAATTTGTTTGCCGATTCCCCGTCTGCCGGCTTTTTCCAAAGCATGGATGAGGTAGGGCAGGTATTGATAGGCGCGACCGAACAGATTCAGGCCCAATCGATAGGCCGGGGCGGATTGCTGAGGTTCGATGAGCAGCACGAAGGGGTGGGGCGCCGCGTTGTAATGCCGCATCTTGGCGGTATCGGGTGAAAGCATGCACTTGGCGCAGGGGGTGTCGCGGGCGACGCAGACCGTGCGTTTGAGCGCATGACCGAGGGCGCCGCGCCAGGCGGAACCGGCATAGACCGGGAGGGAGAGCCCGTCTTCGGCCTGAAATTCAAACCGGAATACCGAAATGGGCAGATTAAGATCCATGGATGGAGTCTATCCTGGTGGCTGATTTGGGAAATCGTCAATGTAGGCGCCGACGCGGTCCATGTCCAAATCGGCAAGCTTGCCGCGCTGATTGACGCGCTAGACAGACCTGGCTGCCGTTCGTAGGGGGTGCCTGGAAATGCCGGAGCTTTTAAGGCAGTTCGATGATCAACTGATCGCCGCAGACTTCGACGGCCAGCCCCACCGTATCGGTGATTTGTTTCGCGCAGTCATGCGCATGTTCGGGATCGGTGAAGAAGGCATTGATCACGCCCGCCGATTCGTACATGTACCCATTGTAAGAGTGAATCAGGCTGGCAATCGCAGTATGCATCGGAAGTAGCTCTATAAAGCGGAAAAGGTTTTGGCGCGACAGAAAAATTCTTGGATTCCCCATGAAAAGATATAGACTCCAGCCCCCGCGGTCAATGGATGACCCCGAATCGTGGCCGGGCGGGTTTTGATCGGCGGCTTTTCAGGGTTCTTTCAGTATTTGCTGCAGGCAATGGCGCAGTGCCGGCCCGAGTTCGGGATGTTCGAGACCGAGCAGCACATTGGTCTTGAGAAAATCAAGCTTGTTGCCGATGTCGTGGCGTCGTCCCTCGAAATGCAGGCCATGCAGGGGGGTTCGCCCCAGCAAGGCGCGCAGGGCATCGGTGAGCTGGATTTCACCGTTCGCGCCGGGAACGGTTCGCTCCAGGGCGGTGAAGATTTCCGGCGTCAGGATATAGCGCCCGGCGATGACGAGATCGGAAGGGGCGGATTCGGGTCTGGGTTTTTCCACCAGATCGTCGATGCGGTAAACCCGGTCTTCTATCGCTTCTCCACCCATGACCCCGTAACGGGACAGCTTTTCCCGTGACGCCTGCTCCAGGGCCAATACGATCCCGCCGAACCGCTGATGCAGTTCCAGCAATTGGCGGGTAATGGGAGGATGGCCCTGGACGATGGTGTCGCCTAGCAGTACCGCGAAAGGTTCATCGCCCAGGTGATGGCGGGCCTGGAAGATGGCATCGCCCAGGCCGTTTTGCTCCTTTTGCCAGACGAAATGGATGTCCGCCAGATCGGCGATGCGGCGGATTTCCTCCAATTCCTTGCCCCGGCCCTTGCGTTCCAGCAAGACTTCCAGTTCGAAGCTGCGGTCGAAATGTTCCTCCACGGCGCGTTTGCCCCGACTGATGACGATCAGGATGTCGCGGATGCCGGATGCGACGGCTTCTTCCACCACATACTGGATGGTGGGCTTGTCGACCACCGGCAACATTTCCTTGGGTTGAGCCTTGGTGGCGGGGAGGAAACGGGTGCCTAAGCCCGCTGCGGGGATGACCGCTTTCTTGATCATGTCGAGATTCCGGTTTTTCGTCGTTGCTGAATCAGGTTTTCCAATCCGTCCCAAAACCTCAGGCCGACGCCGGGTTGCGCCGGCGAAAACGGGGATTGCGCCAATAATCGGGAGCGGCTCAGGCCGGCAGGTCTAGGGTTGGCTTCCAGAAATACCGGGATGATGGCGCCTCGACTATCCACATCCAACAGCAGGTCCAATCCAACTAGCAACAAGCCCTCGAACAAGATGGCGGCCCGTTCGGCTTGCTCCCGAATGAGGGACCAGCAGTTCTCATCCAGGCGGGGGGTCGGCTTCTCGCTTTCCCTCCGCCGGGCGAGATGGGGCAGGACCTCATCCAGCGGGAGAATACTTCCGCCTCTTCCTACCGAGGCCGGAGTTTCGGCATCCCGACCCAGTTGGGCATAACCGGATTGAAGCCGCCAGCCTGCACCGTCGAATACCAGGTTCAGGCGCAAAGCCAGGCTATGCCGCTCGCCGGTTTGCGGGGCGAGGTAAAGCAGGCCGTCACGGCGCTCCTGGACGATGGCGGGGCCAAGTTGCCAGCACCGTTTCAGGCAACGCTCCAAATCCGCCTCGCACCAATTTCCGCGGCGAAAATAAGTGACCTCCTTTCCCTCCGTGCCGCGATTGGGTTTGATGACGCAGTCACCGTGGCGGGCCATAAATTCCCGCACCGCCGTCAAATCACCGCAGGCTATGGTCTTGAACGCGGATATCTCCACCGACAGCGCCGACCAGCCGGCCAGGGTCTCGGATTTATCGTCGGCAGGCTCGGCCGCTTCGGCGGGATTGGCTTGAGGATAGTCCAGTCGGGCGGAAAGCCGCCGGTGCCAATCCTGCTCCTCTTCGCCGAGGCAGAGAAACTGGATGCTGTCCGGGCGCAATGGGAAACGCAGGTCGGCCTCGAAAAAACAGTGCCGTTCGAAATCGGCATAGAGCAGTCGGCGCAGATTGCCATTCTCGTCCAGCCAGTCCACATGCACCCCCAGCAGGCTGAAGCGCGGTTTTCCATAGCGGCCCAGATCGCGCACCAGGGCATCCACCGCCAAAGGATAGAATTCATGGGTGAAAAAATGCACTGCGGCGAAGATCACCGCATGCCGGATCATCCCCGGAAACTTGAGGTTTTCCATCGGTTCGGCAAGCAGGCAGGTTTCCGGGGCCAGGCGTTCGCCGAGTATCCTCTCCATGGCCAGATCGATCAGCCTGCGCCGATAGAGCGGCTCGGCCAATCCAGGCTCGAAACCGGACAGGTTTGGCGAAACAGGATGGGAAAGATCCTCCAGTAACTGTTCCAACCGAGCGCGAAGCTTTGGGCTGCGGTTTTCACGCCAGAATCGGGCTTCGGCTTTTCCCAATCGTTCCAGCAACAGATATTGGTAAAACACATTGGCCTGCTCCTCGGCTAGAGCTTCGTCTTCTTCCAGGTGCAGGGCTTCCCGCGCCAGCCGTAAGGCCCTTGGCACATGTTCACCCCAGTGCGCCATCGTTTCCCCACAATGCCCGCAGATAATCCTCTCCGGCTCGGTTCAGATCCTTCAGCACGATACGGGCATTCTCGCCGATACGATCCCAATCCGGATCCTCACCCCCGGTCCGGGCTCGATTCAACTCATGGAATTCCTCCCGCAAAGCGAGCCTGTCCCATAGGCCCACGCCGATGTTCGGTTCGATCAACACGACCCGCCAATCGCAAAGCGTTCCGGGGAAGAGCCGTTCTCCTTGGCGAAGGATGAATTGCGAGCCCGAACGATGGCCGCTTCGGTCATAGCAGGGGCGGATCTCGACCAGCCTGCCCTCCTCGGCGAACAGCGGAGCGATCAGGAAATCGAGCATCATGTAGCGCGGCATCCCATAGGAGACTCCCATCAGATCCTTTCCCACCTCACGTCCGCTCTCCCGGCGATAGAGGTCCGCGGCCTGCGATTCGTAGCGGGCCAAAGCTTCCATGACCTGCCTGCCGGCTTCGGCCAGTTTGTCCATCAGCGTCAACCTATGTTCCTCGCGGATGAATTCGGGCAGGAATTGCTCCAGCGTGCCGCCCCGTCCCACGTTGGTGATGAGCTGCTTGCTATTGAGGGTGATCCAGTGGGAGATATGCCATTTCTTGGCGAGATCCGGCTCGCCGGGGTCATCCGTCGATAGGATGATGCGGTGGGAACCGTAGAGGGAGGTCGTTGGTCTGCGCAGGCGGTTCACCGGGCTACCCCAATCGACGATCTGGCGGTGGACGAAAGCGCGCATGAATTCCTCCGTGGCCCAGCATTCCGGGTGGCTGGCGACGATTTCCTGAATGGCGGCATTGTGCTTGAGGGAGATCTGGTAGATGAAATCCACCGCCTGCTCCATCTGCTCCTCGTCCACGTCGCCGTCTCCGCGCCGCAACATGAAAGCGCGCATGTTGCGTCCGCCGGACTCGGCGGCGTCCTTGACCATCAGCCGGGGATGGCCAAAGGAAAACGCCAGCAAGCCGGGATAGTCGGCATTCTCCATTCCATCGCGGATATGGTGCTTGGCGGCGGTTTCTTCGCCGATGGAAGCGGTGTAGGCCGCCAGCCAGTCGATTTCGGCGGGCATGCCCACGTCGCAATGGCGGAAAATCTCCGGGTATTTGGCCTTGTCATAGGTCGTCCAGGTATGAAACAAAGACTGCACCGTGTAGGGTAGGCCGCATTCTTCCAGTTTACCCGCGTCGTAGAGGGGATCGCCATGAAAGGGGTAGACCAGGGCGGCGAGGAGCGGGCGGGAGAAACGGGCGGCCACCAGCACCCCCTTGGGATGGATATGGAAAGCCAGGTGGGCCGCCGCCTCCGGTGAACAGTTGCGCAACTGCACCAGGGCTAGCCGGAAACGGGAATCGTCCAGATAGAAATAGGCGCTGTGGACCTTGGCTACGGGGCGGGGATGTCGAGGATCGGAATGGATCTCCAGTTGGCGAGTGATCAGGAGGTTGGCGCCGGGACGGCCTTCCCGTTCCAGTTGCCGGCTCAGAGTCGGACCTTCACGCAGGGCGCGGGAGAAATGGGTACGCCCCACTGGCGCGGCGATGACATGATTGACCCGCTGCCGATCCCGGATCAGCTCAGGATCGAAGCCGAGAAACACCACCGGCAGCGGGAAGCCGTCGTTGCGAATGAAGGCCAACTCGCGCAATTGGCCATAAGCGCGCCAGATCCTCTCCGCTTCTCCCGCGGCGCCGGCTGCGATGGGTTCAACGAATTCCGTTTCGCGCCAGGCGCCCAACAACTGATCCTGATCCTCGGCCGACAATTCTTGCAATTCGGTGTAATGGGTGGCGACGAAACGAAGATAGTGGTACAGCCAGCGATGATGTTCCACCGCTAGTCGATACAGCGCTTCGCCTTGGTAACAGGCAAAGCCGATGCCGCGGCTGTAGATCCAGGGCCGATATTCGTGATGATGATCGTTGAGGGTATCGGCAAAGAAATCGGCCAGGGCTCGCCACAGCGCGCTCGAGTCCGATTCCTGCCGGGCCGGATGGGTGAATCCGATCAGGCTATCCGCCGCCAGCGCGATGTAAAACAGTTCGCCGGCTTTTGCGATGCGCTCCAATGGCCGCGTTTCAGCCTGGTTCTGTTCGAACGCCTGTTGGGCCAGGCGTCCGAAATCGCCCATGTCCTCGTAACCGCCGGCGATGTCATGCCAGAGTCGGAGATCGAGTTTTCCTCCGTTGAACAATCTGCCGATGCGATCGTGAAAGCCCAAGGCTCGTTCTTTCCCGCTCGAAAATTCCCCGTTCAATGCCCACAGAGCGTTTCGGGTGTGAGCCAGAAAAGCGCCGAAATCAGCCTCGCTCACCGCATCCTCTCCCGATCCCAAGGTTTCCATGGCCAGGCGATGATGAGCCTCGAAGTTGCCAGTGGAACATGCTACCGCCGAGAATGCGGCCTGCCGCTCATTGAGGGCTTTCGCCGAGACAATGCGCTGAGCCAATTGGCGGCGTAGCTGTAGCGCCCGTTCGGGCTGCTCTTCCACCGCCTTGTTGGAGCTTTCCACCCCGCGGATCAGGCGGGATTCATGCGGTTCCACCGGCTCGGCCTGATGCAGCAGCAGGCCGGCCAGGCGGTCATCGGCCAGTACGGAGCCTGTGCCCATTCGGGCAATGCCATCGTCGAATATCGCCCTGGCGGCGGCGAGTTCTTCGTCGTCGGCCCCGGTCAACAGGAACACGCCCCCAAGTCCCAGGAAATCGTCGAAATTCAATTCCGCCAGCGGCACACCTTTGGCCAAGCGAACCAGGGACTGACCTAGCCGGTAATCGCGCTCGCGGTCGCGGGCGAAGCCTCGCAGTTTGTCGGTTTCGAGCAGCATGGCCTGGACTTCCTGTTCTTCACGCAGGGTGTCGATCATGCGGTGATAATGCCGCTGCGCCCTTTCATCGTCGTGGTCCGCCAAGGCCTGGAGCAGCAATTTCGCTCTCTGCCGTTGACGGCGCATATCGGTGCGCCAGGCTTGCACGGTTTCCTCTCCCAGGCCTATCGCCCGGTAAACCGGCTCGCGGCCCAAGTATTCGCCAGCGGCGAACCAGAGCATGACATCCAGCCGGTTCATGGCGCGATGGCGCGCTCCCGAGGCGCCGTCGACGATACAGAGGGCGCTGTCGGGATTGCCGTCCAGCATCAGCCGGCATAACTGGGCGGGCTGGCCCAGCAGTTCGAGCAGGGACCGGTGGGGAATGCCCACGTCGAGCAGATCCGCACCCCGGACGGCGCGCCGGTAATCCCGCTCCGGTCCCAGTAATTTCAGGGCCAAAGGATGTAGGCGCCCGCTCAGGCGGATTTGCAACTGCTGCTTGATCTCCGGGGAAAGAACGGCGCGGTGGTCCCATTCGTTCAAGGCCAGCCCCCAGGTGCGAAGATTCGCCTCGACTTCCTTTTGGCTGAGTCCCAAGGCCAGCAATTTCTGCAATGCCTCTTCGGCATGGGCGTCCAATCGGGTGTCGCTGGTGTAATTGAGCAGATCCCGGGTGGATAAATCCGTGGTCGACACCATACGGATCTCCCCCGGCGACGGGTGCGCCGGAAACAATCGACGAACCTGCTCCACTTTCATGGCATCATCGGGTTTCATCTCCAGCAGTTCGAGCAGACGCCGCCCCCTGCCGCGTCGCTCCAGCCCCGCATAGCCCTCCTGCATCAAGATGGCGATCTCCTGGCCTTCCAGATCCAGGGCATGTAATAGATGATCGCCGGTTCCGGCCAGGATTTCGAATTTACGCATGCCGGCGGAGAAGCGTCCATCCTGGGTATCCGGCTTGTATTCGGCGGTCAGAACCACGACGCTGGCCTTGCTGCGTAGCTTCACGCCGGGATGGCGTCGGGCGGCTTCGGCCAAGGCCAGGTGGATCAGCCAGGTCTTGAAGAAGGGCATGAAACGATTGATCCGTTCGCCGCCGGTCACCATCTTGTGCAGGCCCCAGCGGGCAGCCAGATTGGCGGTGATGCGGAAGGGATCGCGCAGTTCGGGTTTGCCCAGATTTTCCAGCACCAGGGCGATGCGGGTGGCCTGGAATACCGGCAGTCCCTGGCGCAGGTGGAAATAGGGTTTGACGAATTCGGCCTGCTGCAGCCGCTCGCCGGCCCATTCTTCCCATTCCAGCCGGGTAGTGAATTCCGGCCGGCGGGCCAAAAGTTCCTGGGCCAGGATCACGGCGGATCGGTGACAATCCTCAGGCAGGCCGATCTGGCGCAGTTTTTCCCGTTGCCCCAAAGTCAGCACGAACTCCAGGAACAGCCCATCCTTGGGCACGCAGTAGCCGCCGTAACCCTCGCCGGCGGGATGCACCAGGCGATCGCGGCGGCGGTTCATGCGTTCGGCCATTTCCTCGAAGTCACCGTGCAGCGAAGCATTGACCATCATCGCCAGGGCGTTGGAGAAGCCGAAATGGGAAACCATGGCGGCGTTCTCACCGGTCTTGAGGATTTCAGGCTCGGTCAGGCTACCGAAAATGCGCACGTCCTTGTTGATCAGGCGATAAATCTTCCCTCCCGCCAAGGCCGCCGCCCGATCCGCGCCGCCCACCCACTGCGACCAATTTTCCACCGACTCCCGCTCTTTCTCGCCCAGATCCACCCGGCTGGGAGTGTACAGCAGATGGTAGCGCTTGCCTCCGCCGGTGGCTTGAAAGTAGTAAAAGGGGTCCAGGGTGAGGTGGTTCAGACCGCGTTCGGCGATGACTTCCTTGCGCGCCGTGGTCTTGGCGAGACGGCCGAAACGGCGCAGGTATCCGCTACAGCGCTCGGCCAGGTAAAGCTTGGGATAGGCGAGATCGAGACGGGCCAGTTCCCGGTGGCGGGCGGCGAAGCGCAAGTAGGCCGCCAGGTCCTCGCGCCAATAATCGTCTTCCTCCACGACCCGGTGCAAGGCCTCGCGGCCGGAGATTCCCGGCCGGTTTTGGCGGTACTCCCGCACCCGCTGTTGCAGTTCCTCGCCATTGCGTTCGGCTACCCGGTCCAGGGCGGTTTCCCGCAGGTCGGCACTCTCCAGGCTCAGCCTCTCTTCCACGCCCCGCGCTTCGTCGTAGCGGTTCGCCATGCCCCGGCCATATTCCATTTCTTCATATTCCAGCAGCGCTCCCAGGCAACAGATCTCTTCCTGAACCATGGGGTTGCGGTCGATGACGCGCCGTACCGCCATCGCCAGGTCGATGGTCTCACTGGCGCGGATTTCTTCCACTTCCACCCACAGACCCAGCTCGCGGATGATCTTCTCGCCCAGGGAGCGGATACGCTCTTCGAAAAAATCCTGGCGGGCTTTGACTTCTCCATGCAGATCCAGATCCTCCGCGATGTTGTAGAGAGCCATGGATTCTTCCAGCCAACTGCCGATATAACCCCAGCTCATGCCCGCCGATTGCGTGGTCAGCACATGCAAGGCGGGCAAGGGGCGGCGCGGTTGTCCGGATTTGGGCTTGAGCCGCTCCAGTTCCGCCTCGAAATCGCCCGCATAACCCTGTTCGGCGAGAATCTCTCGCACCGTCGACGTCCAGGATCCGTTTTTCTCCTGCCTCATCCTCGCTTGTTGCAGCCAGGGATGGTCTGGCAGATCCAAGGCCAGGGCCCGGTAAGGCGAGATTTCCTCCCGCTCCACCCGGCGCAGAATCCGCCTGGCTTCCCGCCGATAGATCTCGCCGATCAGGAGTCCCAAGGCGGCGATGTCATCCGATGATACGCCTGGGTATAAGGAGCTTTCATCCGGTCGCGGAAAATCCCTTTGCGCGAGGATTTCCCGTCCCAGGCAGAGGAATTCGCTCTCTCGCACCTGGCGAAGATTGCGCGCCCAAAGGTCGGCCATTTCCTCGCGGAAAGATTCCTCCATGCCGGCGATGTCGATCACCGTGAGGGTGGTTTCATGGCCTTCCTGCAGCAACACCTCTTCCTTGATGAATAGTGGAATGGCTTCGATCCAGTGATCGGCCTCCTCCAGCCAGCCATAGTCCGGGCTACAGTAAACCCGGTCGGCGGCGAGAGTGGCCAGCTTGCGCAGATTTTCGGATCTGCCCCGGTAGGGTTCCTCGAATTCATTGCTTTTCACCAACAGGTGGGAGCCGCTGGGCGAAGGCCTTTGGCTGATCACCACGAAAGCAGCGTGGCGCTTTTCGGCCTCCAGAAACTCCCGCCGCAACCGCTCCACCAGACGCAAACGCCTTTCGGTGTGGGCTAAGATGTCCTTATGGGATGCCAGGGGGGCTGGGCGGGAGGATTCATCGTTGTGATTTTCCATCCGGGTTCGGGATTGCCTGAGGGCGTCCAGCATTTCCTGTTTTTGCAACTCCAGCACCGTTTCCTCGAAACGTTCGCAGGCTCCCTCCAGTTCGGTCAGCGCCACTTCAGCCGGCTGGCTTAGCAGCGCCTGCAGGCATCCGGCGCTGGCTTGCAGCACGGGACTATCCTCGATCAGGGCGGCGATTTGATCGGCCAGCGCCGGCCAATGCGGGCCGGGTTGCAGCAGCACCGAGTCGGCGAACAGTTCGGCCTGATTATGGAAAGCCCGGCTCATGCGGCCGAAAATCACGGCTTGCCGGTCTTTGCGGCATTCGCCGGCGATGCGCTCGATGTTGCCGCGCTCCAGCGGGCGGTCATAAGTCTTTACCAAGCGGTAAAGCCGGTTGCGTTTCTCGTCCAGGTCGTCTTCCTGGCGCAAGATGGCAATGGCCTGCTCACGATCATAGGGCAAGTCCACCCGATCCTGTCCAAGCAGCCAGGTGATCTGGCGATTGCGCCAGGCGCGCTCGTCTTCATCGCCTCCCGAACAGGCGCGTTCTAGGAATAGGGAAAACAAATTGCCGCTGTCCAGCACGCTTCCTCGCAAGAGTTGGTGCAGACAGGCTCGTTCGGCTGGGGGAAAGGATGAGTAAAGCGCCAGGGTGGCATGCAGAGCCTCGCGCCGGGTCCATCCAGCCAGGCAAAGGAACAGGTGGAATTGCCCCAAGGCCAGCAGTACCTCCAGACCCAGCCGGTTCTCCGCCTCGAAATCCGGCGCCGCGGCCATGCCGAGTGCGCTCGCCGCATCGCAAGCCAGGTATAGACGCCCTTCCTGAGGATTCACTTCGAGCAGGAATTCGTGATGGGCCAGAAAGGAGAGGGCTAATTCCCTTCCCGCTAATTCGCGCCGGATCAACTCGACCCATTCGCTCGAGCCTTCCAGCCGTCGGGTGAGCAGGCGTAAGGAATGTTCGCAGAGCCTGCCGGTGAATGCGATCCTCTCGTCGGTTTCGGCTGAAATCTGTATCCGCGCTTCGGCGGGGGCGGCGTCGCCGAAACGGCAGACCCCCTCGGCGACCACAGGGCCGCAGCCCCGCCGAGCGCGCCAAATGCCGTTATCGAAGGATTCGACGAGACGGAGAGGAAAGCTGATTTTGCTCACGGCGGGCTCCTTAGGTTGCAAAGGATCTTGAATCCGTTAGCTGATCTGAACGGGTTCAAACCGGGAAAGCGTAGGGTCTTGATGTGTCAGCGACATGACAATCGGCGAGGGAGCCTGCGCATCGAGCGTCGATGTGACAAAGCGTAAACCGCAAGGCGGCTGAAATCAGCAGAAATCTTTGATTCGCTTGGGGATGGCTTGTCCCCTCGAATAGCGTTACCGGGAAAGCCGGCATGGGGTTAGAATGCCCGAAGCTGAAACATTGACGGAGCTAAAGGTATGGCGTTTGCTTCCCGTAAACGACGGGCGGTGATCATTCTCGGTGCGACTTTGGGCGCGACATTGGGCGTTTATGCGCTGGCGGGGTTTTTTCTCGCGCCGTATCTCATCCAGTCGCGGCTTTGGCCGATGCTGTCGCAGCAGTTGGGGGGGCATTTCCTGGCCGAGCATACGGCGCTCAATCCCTTCGCTTTGAGCGTGACGGTCAATGGCTTTGCGCTCAAGGACCCGGGGAATGAGGATTTTCTTGGCATCGCCGAGATCCGCGCCGAACTGGACGCTTGGTCTTCGCTCAGGGACAAGGCCCTGGTGCTAAAGGGCCGGATCGTCCAGCCGACCGTGAATCTGCGCATCGATCAGGCCGGCAAGCCGAATTTCGCTTTTCTATTGTCGACTGCCGGGGACAAGCAGGAAAAACCGCCTGCCGTGTTCCCGTTCCTGTTGACCGAATTGACACTCGAGCAAGGCCGGCTGGCGCTCGAGGATCACTCTCGCGGGGCAGGCATCAAGACGGCCTGGTCGCCCTGGGATTTCAACCTGGAAAATCTGGGTACCCTCGCCCATGAGCCGGCCCGCTTTAAACTGGAAGCCCAGGGTGAAGATCGCAGCCGCTGGATGGTAGAGGGCAATTTAGACCCCAAGTCTTTGGAATCTGCCGGCGAGCTCAGGCTGGATGGCTTGAATCTGGCGCCATTGGCGGCCTGGCTCGCCGCCGATGCGCCGCTCACGCTGAGCGACGGCTCGCTTGATCTGCAACTGAAGTACCGTCTGGCACCGGGTGGGCAACTGAAGGAAATTGCCGCCGCCGCGACCGAGCTGGCGCATCTGCGTCTGCTGCGGGAGGGCAAGCCCTTGCTGGATGTCGGCTCGGCGGCTGCTGCGGGGCTCATCTATGACCCCATGAGCAACAAGCTGGTGCTGAATTCCTTCCAGTTCGACAAAATCGAGTTGCCTATGCCTACCCCGGTGCGCGATGAGGATGGCAAGACGCGCATGATGAGCGTGGGTTCGCTCAAATTGGGCGATATCGCCGTCAGTTTGGCGGACAAAACCCTTTCCATCGCCACTCTCACTTCCAATCGTTCGGTCTTGGCGTTGTGGCGGGAAAAGGACGGCTCTTTGGGATTGCCTTTCCTGCCCGCTCCTGCGGCGAAGAGTGCCGGCGAGAAGAGCAACGGAGAGATGCCATGGAAGCTGCGGCTGGGCCTCGTCGAGTTGAACGACAACGACATCGCGCTGAGGGATTTTTCCTTCGAGCCTCCCGCGGCGATGCGCTTGGCTCCTTTGAATCTGAAAATCCAGGGTTTCGACTCCGCCAGCGACAAGCCTTTCAATCTGGGTATGAATACCGGTCTGAGCATGAACGGGCGCATCGCCCTGGAAAGCGACATCGTCCTCGTCCCGCTGACTGCCGACGTCAAGCTTTATGTGGACGACTTGAGCTTGCCGCCTTTCCAGGCGTATCTGGACCCAGCGATGCGCATCCGTTTGGTGAACGGCGCCATGAATCTGAACGCCGATATCCATTACGGAGGCCAGCCCGGCGATAGCCTGCGCATCGGCGGGGATGTGGCGGTGGCCAATTTCGCCACCGCAGACAAGCGCGAGGGCAAGGATTTCGTCAACTGGAAGTCCTTGCGCCTGAATGGGTTGATCTTCGAAGACAAGCCGAGCCGTCTGAGCATAAGAGAAATCGACGTCAACCAACCCTATGCCCGGGTGTTCCTCGATCCCGACGGCAAGTTCAACCTCACGGAAAATTTGTCCCCACCGGCCAAGGCGCAGCCATCGAAGGAGAAGCCGAAAGCCAGCGAGCCTTTGCCAGTGGTGATCGGTTCGTTGCATATCCATGGCGGTCATTCGGATTTCACCGATATGACCATCAAACCCACCAGTTTTTCCGCCGACATCCACGAGCTGGATGGCACCATCCGCGGCTTGTCCTCGCGCAAGGACGCCAAGGCCGACGTGCTGTTGCTAGGCAAGCTCAACGAAGGCTCGCAGGTGAAGATCTCCGGCAAGATCAATCCCTTCCAGATCAAAACCTATACCGATATTGCGATGGAATTCCACGACGTGAACCTGACCACGCTGTCGCCTTATTCCGGTAAATTCGCCGGCTACCGCATCGAGAAGGGCAAACTCTCCATGAATCTGCGTTATCGTCTGGAAGACGGCCAACTGAAAGCGGAAAACCAATTCGTGCTCGATCATATCGTGTTGGGTGAACGGGTGGAAAGCCCCGATGCCACCTCGCTGCCAGTGCAACTGGCCATATCCCTGCTGAAGGACGCCGACGGCAAGATCGACCTCAGCCTGCCCATCAGCGGCGATCTGAGCAATCCCGACATCAGCCTGCGCGGGCTGTTGGCCAGCGCGACCACCGAGTTGATCAGCAAACTGGTCACCTCACCTTTCACCCTGTTGGGCAATTTGGTGGCCAGTGGCGGCGAGGACATGGAGGCGGTGAAGTTTGCACCCGGCCAGACGGCGCTGAGCAGTGCCGAAAAAGATAAGCTGGCTTTGATCGCCAAGGCCTTGCAGGAGCGGCCGGCCTTGAACCTGGAAATCAAAGCCTCGGCTCATCCGCAGCAGGATAGCCCGGTCTTGGCCGAAGTGGAACTGGGGCGACAACTGAAGAACATGAAATTGATCGAACTGGGGATGGAAAAGGGCAAGAAAGCCGAAACGGTGGATCTGCATTTGTCCGAGGAGGACTACAACCGCTTGCTCACCCAGTTTTACCGCGCCAAATTGCCCGATTCGCCGGAACTCAAGGGACTGAAAAGCGGCGCCTGGCTGAGCGGCGGCCCTCTGGAAAGCGCCAAGCACAAACTGCTGGAGCATTGGTCAGTAAGCGAAATCGATCTGCGCAGCTTGGCCCAGGCGCGCGGTGAGAGCATCCGCAATTATCTGATCAAGGAAGCCGGACTCCCCGACCAACGCATTTACCTACTGGATGTCAGGCTAGGCGAGCGTGATGAAAAGGAGATCAAGGCGCTGCTGTCTTTGAGCGGATCGTGACCTGAGCGAGCATGGATCGGCTTGCCTCAAAGTGGGAAAAGCCCCTGCTACAGGGGCTTTTGAGCCGCCTCATCGGATGCTGCAATCGGCCTGTGAGACCTCGGCGCCGCTTCTTATGCCAAGTGTGGCGTTTTGGGGCGGCGAAAGGAGAACCTCAACCCCGCGATGGCCGAGCCGAATAGCCAGAATGCAGCAGGAATCGGTACCGGCGAGGCGACGACGTTCAGCGTGACCGCATTGCCTGGGTAGCGTCCGCCACCATCATTCGTCGAGATACTCGCTTGATACTGTCCATTCGGCAACAACAGATCCAGATGAGTGGCGCTATGCGCTTCCGCCGATGAGGGAGTGGCGGAAAAATAGCTGGCGCCGTTGCCGGTCAACGAACCAGAAACAAAACAAGAGTAAGCAAATCCGCATCCGGACCAATCGAGCGTTATCTGGGTCAATCCGGAAGTTGAAAATTGCACCGTCGCGCTGGAATTGGCTGTAGCCCCCGCATAGGCGCCAGGGCCGTACCCGGCCAAAGCGGAGCGGCTGTCCGAACTCAGCTTGAATGTCAGACCTCCGGATAAATCTTGATGCACATCGGCGCTGGCCGTTGTCGAGCCGCTGACCGGCGTTACAGGGAAACCCGGGGCCGGCGAGTAGGGGTAGGTTCCGGAAGCTTGCGCGGTCAGGGTTGTCAAACCCGATTGCACCGCAAGGGGGGTGGGATTGCTCACATTAACATATGAGGTGCTCCCACCATCGCTCGCCGCTGCATAAGCCGTGAGGGTACCGCCATCCAAGTTCACCAGCGCCGCATGCGCTGTACCGGTGAACATCAGACCCATCGTCAAGAATACTTTGGTGCGAATGATCATGATCGCCTCTCCATAAAGGGATGAGGGCCTCGCCACCCTATGGCGCGGGCCCGGATGATTCTGGCGCGAAGTTGAACTGCTCCTGCGGCGGCCATGGTCTCAGAGGGAAATGACAAGAACATGTCCAACCGGGATCGCCGAGATCGCATCCTTCACCTCCTGCCCCGATATCTTCCGATTGACTCGTGCCCAGGCACCCGCCCGATACAACGGATTCCGGTTCTTTCGGACATCTCGTAATCCCCGTGCGGTTTTGCCATGGTCGTCGCGCTTTTCCTCTGTAGCAGCTTTAAAACAAAACTTTAGCCAGACAGTAATAAAAGACATATATGCTCATGTCAGAAAAATGGAGGGCTATCGAGTGCCTGTCGGTCGAGTCTGAAACCCATCCCCAATGAGTTTCAGCTTCTGACGAGGTAAGTAGTCTCCGGCGGCCTTGGCCGTCCCCGCTCGACTCATTCACTGGAATGAGCGCGCAGATGATCGACGCCGCTTCGTTGCGTCCCGCAGGTTTCCCAATGGAAACTGGCCCGGCTGTGGAAAATATCCCGTTCCTGCCACTGTGTGGCTCGAACCTCGTTTCCTCAGCCTGGCCAGCCATCCAATGAACGTCATAAGAGGAAGGTTAATGCCGGTTTACCGACCATACGTCAGAAAGAATGTCCGCTCTATGCTTATTGTGCTGGGAGTCCTTTTTCTCTCTCCCTGCCTTGCCCACGAGGGAACAGATCACAAGGCACAGGAACTGGCCGTCAAACGCGTTGAATCGCTGCTTCGTGTCAAATCCAAGGTTTCTCCCCCGCCTTCCGGCGTGACCGACATCAAATTCAAGGAGTTTTTCAAGATGCCCATCGGTCCTCGCGGGCTGGAGCCCACGGAAAAACTGCTGAGCTTGAACGGCAAACGCGTTCGGATCTTCGGTTATATGGTCAATGCCGAGGAACCGTCGCCGGGCCCTTTCATTCTCGCGCCTCTGGCCGTCTCCATGGCGGAAAAGGAAGATGGCCCTGCCGACGATATGCCGGCATCGACGGTTTTCGTCCATCTGCAGAAGGGCGAGGATTGGGTCGTGCCCCATGTTTCCGGCTTGCTCAAGCTAATCGGAATCCTCCAGGTCGGAAGCCAGGAAGAAGCCGATGGAAGAGTTTCCGCCGTACGTTTGATGCTGGAGGAAGACCTTTCGCGAAGCTTGCTCGGCAAGACAGCCGGCCATTCGCGGAAAAAAAGCTCCTGAATGATCCAGCGACGATCCCTCTCACCACTTGAGTTCCTCTTAACATAAAATATTAGGAAAACATCATGTTCATCGCAAAACCCCGTAGCAATTGCCTTCAATGGCTGATAGCCGCTGCGCTATGTTCCACCTCGGGTGCGGCTTTCGCCGAATCGTCCATCTCCCGACTGACCCCTCCCAGCGACCCCAGTCTGGCCCCTTCAGTGGTCATCTCCCGTTTCCTGCCGAATCAGCGTTTCGACTTGCAAGCAACGGTGCAACCTGCTGCAGGGCTGACAGTCTCCTCAGTATCCTTCACCGTGGATGGCACGCCCGTCGCTCCGGCACCCGGCGCTTCGAGCCTAGTCACGACCGGACTCCACAGTGGCTTGGCAAGCGGAACAGCAGTCGCTTCGATACGCGCCTATTCCAACGCTACCCCAGGCATTCATACCCTGTCCGCCATCGCCACGCTGAGCGATAATTCCCAAGTGGCCAAAACCGGGAATTTCGAGGTTGTCGGGGTGACGCCTCAAGGCCGTCTCGCCAAAAACATCATCATTCTGCTGGGCGACGGCATGGGGGCCGCCCACCGTACCGCCGCCCGCATCGTGTCCCAGGGTTATTCTCAAGGCAAAGCCAAAAGTCGGCTGGCGATGGATACCTTCCCGTTCACCGGCATGGTCATGACATCCTCCCTGAATTCCATGGTCACGGACTCTGCACCGGGCATGTCCAACTATGTCACCGGCAACAAGGCCCAGAACAATCAGGAAGGCGTGTGGCCGGACGACACTGCCGACACCTTCGACAATCCACGCTTTGAGTACCTCTCCGAGTATCTGCACAGGCAGCAGGGCAAGTCCCTCGGCGTGGTCACCACCGCCGACGTTTTCGATGCCACTCCCGCAGCCAATGCCGTGCATACCTCCAATCGCGGCAACGGCACGGGTATTGTCGACCAATATCTGGATGACCGCAGCCTGACCGGCCTGACCGTGCTCATGGGGGGTGGGCGTAAATGGTTCCTGCCGAATTCCACGAACGCGGTTCAGCCGGTTGCTGGTGTCTACAATCTGGTCAACGGATCCCAACGCACCACCGGCACCGACTATGTTCTACCCTCGGACATCATCGCCGGCTGGGGAGCCGCCTCCGGAGCCAAGGACAGCAATCGCGATTTGATCGCCGATTTTCAGTCCGCCGGCTTTGCCTATGCTTCCGACAAATCCAGCCTGGATTCGGTGATCAGCACGACCCCGGACAAATTGCTGGGCTTATTCGCCTATTCCAACATGAACGTGTCCATGGACAAGATCGGCAAGCGCCGTGAGGTATCCACGGTGGTAGACGACTACGGTTTCCCGGACCAGCCCATGCTAGATGAAATGGCCAGCGCCGCCCTCAAGGTTTTGGCAAAAAACCCGAACGGTTTCGTGGCCATGATCGAAGGCGCTTCCATCGACAAACAGGCTCATCTGATGGATACCGACCGCTGGATCCTGGAAACCATCGAGTTCGACCATGCAGTGAAAGTGGCTCAGGATTTCGCCAACACCCATCCCGACACCCTGGTCATCGTCACCGCCGACCATGAATGCTCGGGTGCCGCCATCATCGGCGCTTCCACGGTGAGCGCAACGACCCTGGTAGCCAATACCACGGCTACTCCGGTCGGCACCGGCACCAAGACCAGCCTGATGCGCGACGGCAATCCCAATGCCGCGACTCCTCCTGGTTCCAATCCTTCGAATCCGGTGGTGGGCACCTATGATTCGGCCAAGTTCCCGGCTTACAGCAATAGCGACGACGGCTTTCCGGCGACCACTGACATCAACAACAAAATGTTGATCGGCTATGGAGCCAACGCCGACCGTTATGAGACCTGGCTGAGCAACGCTCAACCGACCCAAGATTCGCAGCAGCCCTTCGTCAAGCCGGGTGTGAACAACCCTTTCCCGAACCTGAGTTCGTATCCGGCTAACCCGAGCGTTCGCAATAGCACCACCGGTTTCTTCATCACAGGCCAGGTACCCGGCGATCAGGCGGTGCACACCGCCACCGACATTCCGCTCTCCGCCTTGGGTCGTGGGGCGTCGCTGTTTACCGGGGTCATGGACAACACGGATGTCTTTTTCAAACTGGGGCAGGCGGCCATAGGCGGAGCCAAATAAGACGATTCCCGACAGGCCTCCCGGAAAAAACCGGGAGGCGCAGTCGATTTCATCCTGGCAAAGAGAAATCCCCATGTTCAATTTATTGACTTTCCAACGCACCCTGCTGACCGCTGTGCTGTTCGTCTGCGCGCTCCCAGCGTCGGCCTCCTTCTTCGACTTTGACTCCGTACCTGCCGACGCCCAGGCCAATCACGCCATCGGCGCGGCTTACCCTGAATATAGTTTCGCCTATGCCGCATTTCTCCCCCGACAAGATAGTTTCGGCATCGATATTCCTGGCAGTGAACGCTGGGTAGCAGATCCCTCGATAACCGATCCGGTATTGGTGGCTAACCCGCTGAGCTATAACGTGGGCGGCGACTATTATGGCGCCGCCCCCAGCGGACGAAACGCGCTTGATGCGAACTCGGGGCCGATACTTTTGCAATTTTCTACCCCCCAAGTGCTGGAATCGTTTTCCACCCAGTTGGCTGCGGGCATTCTGGGAACTATCCTTAACTCGTCCGCCCACCTGAAATTTCTGGACTCGACAGGTGGAGAATTGCTCGATTACACCTTCAATCAAATCGCCCTTAGCACTGCCGCAAGCGGTCTTATCCTCAACGTCGGGCCGGTCAACGGCTTGGTCAGTTCGGTGCTGCTGCCTCAAGGCGCTTTCTATGACAACATTGCCGTCGTCCCCGAACCCCCGGTTGCGGCTTTGTTCGGCTTTGGCCTTTTCCTGATCAGATTGCTCAGGGTGCGCCAAAGCTAAATCCCTGCCTTTCAAGGAAGCTAATCCTTTGATTCAATGGCATGAAGGTGAGCGCTGGCTTTAACACCTTCATGCCCTCATCATGACTCCGCTATGTACCGAAAAGGACTCGTCGCCGAAGCTCGTGTGACAATGGAGTTTTTTAACCCGACGGATGCGAGCTAAGATTTCCCTAAGCCTCCCGCCATGATCTTGTCCATCCCGAGTTCCGCTCAGGCCGTCAGGGCCTCATTCGAGTCGTCCGCGCTCGTTCCGGCGCCCTATCTTCAATGAAAGCAGGGGTCAGAGCATCATTCCGATAGGAGTTCTATTGGCTGGAAATCGCCTTAGATCGGCGTTTCCGGGTAGCGCAGCACCAAGTAGAGGCGGGCATTGTCGTTGCCCGGATTGACATAGGAATGAGGGATGCTGGGATAAAAAGCAAAAACGTCGCCTTCTTTCAGACGATGGCGATAACCGTTCAGCGCGACGAAAACCATCCCCTCGCACAGGGTCAAATTGGCCCATACCCCTTCGGGATGAGGCTCCACCTGCTCGATTCCCCCTCCGCGCAGGGTGATTTCGAAAAACTCCATTTTCCTTTCCCGCCCATCCGGCGTCAACGATCGCCAAGCGCATTTTCCATTCGCCGAAATCTTCAGCGGCGTTTGTTCCGCGCTCAACAAGAGAGGAGGTTCCATAGGCTCCGGCTTGAGGAAAACCGTCACCGGCACGCCGAAAGTGCGCGCTATCTTGCACAGCACCACGACCGTGGGGATGCTCCTTCCGGTTTCTACCTGGCTGAGCATCGAACGGCTGACCCCGGATAGCCGGGACAATTCCTGCAAGGTCATCTGTTTCTTCTTGCGCAGATCGCGCAATATCTTGGCGATGCCACGGGCGATGGCGACCTCTTCCTTTTCGGCACCTAGGCCGGGACGATAAGTTTGAATGGGGGATTCCTCGGCGTTCGACTGTGCATTCAACATTTTGAGTGGGCTGATGGGGCTTGCACGAAAGGGAGGCTCAATCTAACACAGCACTTATGTCTCTTTAGTAATCGTTTATCATCATCTTATTCGATAAATGAATATGAGAATGCCTATGTCACTACGGCGAAGAGCATGGGTATCTACACGAGCCTGCATTCCTTTCTCCGGCAGAGCCAGGGAGAGGGGATGACTTCCTGGCCCTTTCAGACCGGGGTAGATGCCCAAGGGCGAAGAGAGAGGGAATAAGTCGAACGGCGCTCATATGCCTATTTTGAATAAGCCAATGCCAATATGTTTTTCATTGAAATATAAGGGCTGAGGTAATATGGCCTGGAATTATCCGGCTTTGACATGGCTCGCCGTTCGAGCCCTTCTCGATGAGAGTTCCATGATTTTAGTGAGAAAACACAGCGTTTTGCCCGGCTTCAACCTGGCTTTGGGTTTCACCCTGCTCTATCTGAGCCTGATCGTGCTGATCCCCCTTTCCGCCACTTTCATCAAGAGCGCGAGCCTGGGTTGGGTCGATTTCTGGAACATCATCACCGCGCCCCGCGTCTTGGCCTCCTACCAACTGACTTTCTCCGCCGCCCTCATCGGCGCCGGCATCAATACGGCGTTCGGTTTGCTGGTGGCCTGGGTATTGGTGCGTTATGAATTCTTCGGCAAGAAACTGATCGATGCCCTGGTGGATTTGCCTTTCGCCCTGCCCACGGCGGTGGCGGGCATCTCGCTGGCGACCATTTATTCCATCAAAGGCTGGGTCGGGCAGTTCTTTGCCCCGCTGGGAATCAAGATCGCTTTTACCCCGCTGGGTGTGGTCGTCGCGATGACCTTCATCGGCCTGCCCTTCGTGGTGCGCACCGTGCAGCCGGTGCTGGAGGAGTTCGAGAGCGAATTGGAGGAAGCCGCCGCCAGCCTGGGGGCGAGCCGCTGGCAAACCTTCCGGCTGGTGATATTTCCTACCGTCTGGCCCGCATTGTTGACCGGCTTCGCTTTGGCCTTCGCCCGGGCGGTGGGGGAATACGGTTCGGTGATCTTCATCGCCGGCAATATCCCGATGAAATCGGAAATCACCCCCTTGCTCATCATCACCAAACTGGAGCAGTACGACTACGCCGGCGCCACCGCTTTGGCCTGTTCCATGTTGGTGGTTTCGTTCCTTCTCCTGTTCGCCATCAACCTATTGCAATGGTGGGGCGGACAGCGCCACGCCAAACGCTGATTCCACGGAGCCTTTCCATGTCTTCCGCTATCGCCGCCACCGGGTCGGCCCGGTTTCAAACCCGCAGCCTTGCCAGCCGTGAGCCGGACTGGGTGCGCCTGGCCTTGATCGGCCTGGCTTTGCTTTTTCTCGGAGGGTTCCTGTTTTTGCCATTGGCCGTGGTGTTTTCCCAGGCTTTCAGCAAAGGCTGGGAAACCTATGCCTCGGCCCTGATCGAGCCCAACTCCCTGGCCGCCATCCGTCTCACCCTGTTGACGGCGGCGATCGCGGTGCCGCTGAATCTGATATTCGGTGTGGCGGCGGCTTGGTCCATCGCCAAATTCGACTTTCCCGGTAAGAGCCTGCTGATTACCTTGATCGACCTGCCGTTTTCGGTGTCGCCGGTGGTGTCCGGACTGATTTATGTGCTGATGTTCGGTTTGCAAGGCTGGTTGGGGCCCTGGTTGGCCGAGCACGACATCAAGTTGATTTTCGCCGTGCCCGGCATCGTGCTGGCCACTTTATTCGTGACCTTTCCTTTCGTCGCCCGCGAATTGATTCCGCTCATGCAGGCGCAAGGCACGGAAGAAGAAGAAGCCGCCATCGTGCTGGGGGCATCCGGTTGGCAGACTTTCTTCCGCATCACCCTGCCCAACATCAAATGGGGCCTGCTGTATGGCGTGATTCTGAGCAACGCCCGCGCCATGGGCGAATTCGGCGCGGTGTCGGTGGTATCCGGGCATATCCGCGGGCTGTCCAACACCATCCCTTTGCATGTGGAGATT
>JAQTSI010000284.1 GCA_028711365.1 Methylococcaceae bacterium | reverse complement strand
GAAGCAGGGGCCCCAATCGATGGAACGCCTTGTCCCCGGACTGAGGCGGCCAAGTGCGCAGCAGGCTCGCCATGGCGTGACGAAGGGAACTCGGAGACCAGCCCAGCCGGCGCCACAAGTCCCTGCCCCAGAAATAGCGGTTGTAACCGCCGAACAGCTCGTCGCCGCCGTCTCCGGAAAGGCTCACCGTCACATGTTGGCGCGCCAGCCGGGAAACCAGGTAAGTGGGAATTTGCGAGGAGTCGGCGAAAGGCTCGTCGTACAAGCGAGGCAGGCTGGGGATGACCGCCATGGCTTCTTCCGCCGTGACATACCACTCGGTGTGCTCGGTGCCAAGATGGCGGGCGACCGCCTTGGCATGTTCGGCCTCGTTGTAACCGCTTTCGTGAAAGCCGATGGTGAAAGTCTTGACCGGGCGCTCGCTTTGCGCCTGCATGAGGGCGACGATGGTGGTCGAATCGTAGCCGCCGGAAAGAAATGCCCCCAGGGGCACGTCGGCGGCCATTTGCCGGCGCACGGCGCGGCGCAATAGCCGGTCCAGTTCGGTGAGGGCTTCCTGTTCGCCGCCGGCAAACGGCTGCGCCACGCCGGATTCGGCGACGGTTCTTGCCGACCAATAAGGGCGGGGCTCGGGCAGAGCTTCGCCTTGGCCGACCCGGAGGCTCAGATAGGTTCCGGGCGACAGTTTGCGGATTCCCCGATAGATGGAATAGGGGTTGGGAATGCCACTATGGAACAGGTAGAGGGCCAAGGCATCCCGGTCGATTTCACCCCGCCAGGCCGGATGCGCGCGCAGGGCTTTCAATTCCGAGCCGAACAGGAAAACATCCCCCATCCAGCCATAGTACAAGGGCTTTTCTCCGATCCGGTCGCGCGCCAGGATCAAGCTCCGCTCCTGCCGGTCCCACAGGGCGAAAGCGAACATGCCGGTGAGTTTTTTCAGCGCCGCCTCCACGCCCCAATGGGCGAAAGCCGCCAGCATGACCTCGGAGTCGGAATGGCCGCGCCAGGCCGGGGCCGCCTCCAGGCTCTCGAGTTCGACGCGAAGATCCCGATGGTTGTAGATTTCCCCGTTGAAAGCGATGACATAGCGCTGGCAGGCCGAAACCATGGGCTGGTGGCCTTGCGGGGAAAGATCGAGGATGGATAACCGGCGATGCCCGAGTGCGACCCCCGCCTCCCGGTCCAGCCAGTATCCACTATCGTCCGGGCCGCGGTGGATGATCGCGTCGCTCATGAGGCGGATGACGCCGGTATCGGTGAGAAAATCGCTCCTGGGTGCTGTCAAAAACCCGCTGAAACCGCACATTGCATTTCGCCTTGTCGAGTGATCGTTGAGGATAGTCATAGTTTATCAAAGCCCCGCATCGTTCATGCACTTTCGGTACGAGGAGCGGGGTAGTATGCTGATGACGACGGCTTGCCGAATCGGTCGGCAAGATTGGACCGCCTTTCGTGCCGTGGAGATTTTATGACGACACCCCCTATTCAGGAGCGCTACCTCGATCTGTTGAAAAAATCCTTGGCTTTCATGCTGTGGGAAGAACCCCCCATTCCGCTCTGGGCGCTGAGCGATTATTTACCTGTCCCGCTCAATGCCATCGCCCGTTGGGGTTTCCGGTTGAGCGAAAAAGTCGGCCTGTATCTGGGGGCATCGTGGAAATCGCGACGCTCGGAGGAAGCCCGAAAAAACGGCCTGATCTGGCCCGGTTACGCCCATACCATGATCGGGATGAAACGGCTCGACAATCTCCAATACTGTGTCGAGACGATCCTGGAGGAGGGGATACCGGGCGATCTGGCGGAAACCGGCGTTTGGCGCGGGGGGGCGACCATCTTCATGCGGGGAGTATTGGCCGCCCATGAAGACGGTGAGAGGAAGGTATTCGTGATCGATTCCTTCGAGGGTCTCCCGCCCCCGGATACCGCGAACTATCCCCAGGATCGGGGCGACAATACCCACAAATTCAAGTTCCTGGCCGTTTCGCAAGAGCAGGTGCAGGAAAACTTCAGCCAATACGATTTACTGGATGATCGAGTGGTGTTCATCAAAGGTTGGTTCAAGGATACCTTGCCGGCTGCCCCCATCGATCGGTTGGCCGTCCTTCGCCTGGACGGCGATATGTACGAGTCCACCATCCAGGCCCTGGAATCTCTTTACCCCAAACTTTCGGCGGGAGGCTTTTGCATCATCGACGATTATGGCCTGCCGGAATGCGCACGGGCCGTTCAGGATTACCGCCAGCGGCACCATATCAGCGATGAAATCCTGGAAATCGACTATTTCGGCCGTTATTGGCGAAAATCGGTGAATTGATGGGCCTCATCTCCCATCAACGATACAATGACGATGAGGAATCTCAAAGCCGACTCTCGAACCGCCGAACAATCTCTCGATCGCTAGCCGGCGGTAAAGCGATAGTGTCGGCTTTTCGAACATGAACTGCCTATGAGGCCATTGCCTGGGCGTATCTAGCAAATAGTGGGGTTGCGTACGAATATCCTTGTTCGCTCTCTTGGGTGATGGTCTTTCATAAGGGTTGATGAGATCTCTACCTTCTGGGTCGTGGGGGGGGCTATATCGGCGCGAATTCGGTTCCAAGGCGCTGAACGCCATGGCGCATGAAATCATCCTGGATTGGAAACATCCGCCTGGCGAGCGGCGAACATGAATTCCTCGACCGGTTTCCCATCGATCAAATGCTCCCGAATGATCCTTTCCAGCACTGCCGGGGTACAGGAGTGATACCAGATTCCCTCCGGATACACCACGGCGATGGGGCCTGCAATGCAGACTTGCAGGCAGTTGGCCTTGGAGCGATAGAGGCCTATGCGGCCTTCCTGCCTCAATTCATTGAGGCGCTGCTTGAGATAATCCCAGGATTCCAGGCTCGCCGCCTTGTCGCAGCATTTGGGTTTGCTCTGGTCGCAACAGAGGAAGATGTGCCGCCGAATTCCGTTCAACCCCAAAGACTGCGCGATTTTGGCCAGTTCTTCATCGCCTGCGTTCATGCTCGCTCCCGATCTTTCGGCTATCAACGCTTGACCTTCACCAGGTCCACCTCGAAAATCAAAGCCGCATTCGGCGGAATGACCCGCGCCGCGCCGCTTTCACCATAAGCCAGGGGAGAGGGAATGAAGAAACGGTATTTCGCGCCTTCCTTCATCAGTTGCAAACCTTCGGTCCAGCCGGGAATGACCCCGTTCAAGGGGAAGCTGATATTCTCGCCGCTGTCGAATTCCTTGCCGTCGATCAGCGAACCCTTGTAATGGACGGTGACGCTGTCCTTGGCGCCGGGTTGCAGGCCCTCGCCCTCTTTCAAAACCTGATACTGTAAGCCGCTGGCCGTGACCTTCACGCCTTCTTTCTTGGCGTTTTCCGCCAGAAATGCCTCGCCGGCCTTTCTGTTCTGTTCGGGATCGACCTTGGCGCAAGCGACCGTCCCGCTCAGGAAAATCGCCGCCAGTATCAAACCTAGTTTCTTGCTCATTCCGTCTCCGTCATTCAATGGTTTTTATACCCGAACCGATGCCGGTTCGGGCAGGGGGAGATTATAAATGAAAACTTTCGAGCGAAATCGTATCCGGCCTGCTTTAGCCGCGCAAATCCTGCTCGGCTTGTTCGCCTTGCTGCTGGCAAATGAGGGCAACGGCGAGGTTTACCGTTGGCGAGACGAGCGTGGGCGCACCCATTTCGGCGACCGTCCGCTACCCGGGGCCGAGCGGATCCGGGAACCGGCCCCGCCGGCAACGGCCCTTTTCTCGTGGCGGAAGGTGATCCGGGTTTACGACGGCGACACTATTACCCTGGAAGGCGGTGAGAAAGTCCGCTTGCTGGGCATCAACACCCCGGAAATCGGTGGCCGGAAACCACTCGAAGCCGGCGGTCTGGAAGCTCGGGACTGGTTGCGGGAGAAGATCGCGGGCCGCAGGGTCAGGCTGGAACCCGGAACCGAATCGCGCGACCAATACGGGCGCCTGTTAGCCCATATATTCACTGAAGACGGTATCCATATCAACCTGGAACTGGTGGAACAAGGTCTGGCGACCACGGATATTTTCCCGCCCAACCTGAAATATGTGGACGAATTGGTTGCCGCAGAGCGGCGGGCCGAGCAGAAAAAGCGGGGATTGTGGGCCATGCCCGAGTACCAGCCCAAGCCGCTAGAATCAAGCACTAATCTTGAAGGTTGGCAGAGGCTGACCGCAAAACCCTTGGCCACGGCGGCGGGGAAAAACTGGCGGGGCCTACGATTCGCCGGGGAATTCGAACTGCATATCCCAATGGAAAACTGGGGGCTCTTTCCGCCCCTGGAGAGTTATCTGGGTCGAACGCTGGAAATTCGTGGCTGGATTTCCAGGCGGGGCGGCGGTAATTCCATCCTCATCCGCCACCCCAGCGCCCTGCTCATCCGCTAGCTAACTGAGCCACTCCCTTCCCATCAGAACGTCGGCGCCCGCTTACCCATGGCGCCTTTCAAGCCGCGCATCATGCTGGCCAGGTTATTGCCATTCTTGAACTTCTTCATCATCTTCTGCATCTGCTCGAACTGCTTGAGCATCTTGTTGAGATCCTGCAAATCGGTGCCGGAACCCTTGGCGATGCGGTTCTTGCGCGAGGGGTTGAGAAGATCGGGCGAGGTGCGCTCCTTCGGCGTCATGGAGTCGATCATGGCAAGCTGCTGGAACATCTCCTTCTCGTTGACCTTGTCCTTCACATGCTGCGGCAGGGTGGCTACGCCGGGCAGCTTGTCCAGCATGGCCATCACACCGCCCATGTTCTTGAGCTGATGGAGCTGATCGCGGTAGTCTTCCAGATTGAAGGTCTTGCCTTTCTGAATCTTCTTGGCCAGCTTCTCGGCCTTGTCCTTGTCCATCTTGCGCTCCACATCCTCGATCAGGGAGAGCACGTCCCCCATGCCCAGGATACGGGAAGCGAGACGATCCGGATGGAACAGTTCCAAAGCGGCGGTTTTCTCGCCTACCCCCAGGAATTTGATGGGTTTGCCGGTGATGTGGCGAATCGACAGGGCCGCCCCGCCTCGGGCATCGCCGTCGGTCTTGGTGAGGATGACGCCGGTCAAAGGCAGGGCGTCATGGAAAGCTTTGGCGGTATTGGCGGCATCCTGACCGGTCATGCTGTCCACCACGAACAGGGTTTCGATGGGCTTGATCGCGGCGTGGACTTCCTTGATTTCCGTCATCATCTCCTCGTCGATGTGCAATCGCCCTGCGGTATCGACGATGACCACGTCGAAATATTTTTTGCGCGCGAAATCGATGGCATCCTTGGCGATATCCACCGGCTTCTGGCTGATGTCGCTGGGGAAGAACTCGGCCTTGACTTCACCGGCCAGGGTTTTCAATTGTTCGATGGCCGCGGGTCGGTAGACGTCGGCGGAAACCAGCAATACCGACTTGCGCTCGTTGTCCTTCAACCACTTCGCCAATTTGGCCACGGTAGTGGTTTTGCCGGCACCCTGCAAACCCGCCATGAGGATGACTGCCGGCGGCTGGCAGGCCAGGCTCAGCTTCTCGTGGGCCTTGCCCATGATGTTCTTGAGCTCTTCGTGGACGATCTTGATCAAGGCCTGGCCGGGGGTCAGGCTCTTTTCCACTTCCTGGCCCAAAGCGCGCTCTTTCACCTGCTCGATGAAGTCTTTCACCACCGGCAACGCCACGTCGGCTTCGAGCAAAGCCATCCGCACTTCGCGCAGGGTGTCCTGGATATTGCTCTCGGTCAGGCGGCCCTGACCGCGAATTTTTTTCAGCGATTCGTTTAAGCGTTCGGTTAAATTGTTAAACATCTGACTCTTACCTTGGAGGATGGCAATGGGTTATGAATTCTATGATTCGAAGGGCCTGCCGTTGACCCACGATTGTGCAATTTTACCCTCGAGCGAGTAAAGAAAAACGTTTTTTTGCCGGGACACCCAGCACGTCTATCGTTTCAAGCCTTCCCAAGGCGTAAATAGCCGAAGCTCCTCCACCCCCAACAGTTCCAGCACCCGGCCGACGGTTTCGTCGATCAGCTCCGCCAGGGTTTTCGATGGGCCG
>JAQTSI010000283.1 GCA_028711365.1 Methylococcaceae bacterium | reverse complement strand
CGGCGACCGCCAGAACCTTTACACCGTGCTGTCGTCCCGTGACTATCGCTGCGACGGGTTGTACACCGCCTGCCTGTGGCCGCTGGGCGAACTTGCGCCGCCGCCGGAAGAAATTGCTTCCGCTTTGCACCGCCCGAACCTGCCGCTGTATCTGGGCCGGAAGGCTTGTCCCCTGGCCTTGCCACTGCTGCCACAGTGCATAACGGCGGAAGCTTTCGAGTTGGCCTTATCCCAATACGATGCCAACCAGCCCGAAGAAGTGAAGAAATCCCTGCATGACTGGCTAAAACCATTGAATGCCGCGACGCCGGATTATTACTGGGATGAAACGCCTCACACAAACCTTAAACCATTGCACACCACGCCGCGCCACGATCTGTCATTAAGCCGCAGGCGCTGGCAATTCGGCAAGCGCAACGAACATTACGGAAGGGGGAGGCCATGAACGGCTACTTGCATCGCATCCGCCTAAAACCCGGTTTGGATGTCCAGGAATTGACGCGGGCATTGCCCGCCAATTCCTATGCCGAGCATCAACTGGTCTGGCGCTGGTTTGCCGAAGACGCCCCTGGCCGGGACTTCCTGTTCCGCCGGGAGCAGCAAGGCCACTGGCCGTTTTTCTATGTGCTGTCCAAGCGCGAAGCCGCAGACCCATCCAACTTATGGGAAATCGAAACCCGCCGGTTTGAACCCAAGCTATCATCCGGAGAACGTTTAGCTTTCAGTCTGCGGGCTAATCCGGTCGTTGTGCGCAAAATCAGCGACGATCCGGAAATCAAAACCCGTCGCCGCGACGACGTGGTGGCGGATCTCAAAAAACAACGCTACCCGGACAAAACCCAGCGCCCACCCTTGGGAGATATCCTCAGTGAGGCCGGGACTGAATGGCTGGCGGCGCGGGCTGGCCGGAATGGTTTCACCCTGGAAAGCGTGAGCATCGACGGCTACCAGCAGCACCGCTGGTACAAACCAGGTAAGGATAACCCCGTCGCTTTAAGCACATTGGAATTTGCCGGAACCTTGCGTGTTCAAGATCCTGTATTGTTCACGGAAAAGCTCTTCCAAGGCATCGGCCCCGCCAAGGCTTTTGGCTGCGGGTTGATGTTGGTAAGGCGGGTCTGAGCCCAGCCCGATTTTTGGCGCACTATCCAATAAACCCATCGGAGCCCATCATGGCGTTTGTCGAACGGGTCTACGAACACTTCAAGTCCCTCCCCGAGAGACAAGCCTGCGTGGTTTTGGATTCCATCGGTGTCTTAAAATGAAGGAAGAATTGGCGGATTCGTCGACCCAGGAAACTTTTCCAAGAAGGTCCGTTATGACACAACTTAGCTTTTACCTGCCGGAGCATCTCGCCCATGCCGTCTCTTTGCAAGCCGAAAGCGCCGGTAAGACCGTTCAGGAATTCTTGGCCGATTTGGTGGCGGCCCAATTACATCCCACTTGGACGGAAGCCTACAAAACCGAGGTTCTGGGTTGCTGGCGCGGAGAATTGCCGGAACGACTGGAACCGTTTTTGCCGGAAAAACGAGAGGCTTGGTGATGCCCGTGTATCTTCTGGTTCCCAAGTTGGGGCTTGGGAACCAAGACCACCGAAAGTGGCGCGGCGGCTGGGTTGGACCGCGCAGACCGGGCTTTCCCAGGCGCGTAGAGACCGCTCATGCGTGCGTAGCAGTCATTTTTACGCACGTAGCAACTGCTCAGGCCTGCGTAGCAGGCATTTTACATGCGTAAAAATCATTCCTACGCACGTAGCCGCTTTCCCTACGCGCGTAGCCATCGCAATTGCGGAATGCGGAATGCGGATTGCGGAATCCCGCTTTCCCTACGCGCGTAGCCATCGCTCCGACGCGCGTAAAAATCGTTCCTGCGCGACATGGAACCCATTTTTTGCCTGCAAGCGCTATGCTTACACGCGGGGGAACCCCGCCGGCGCGCGGCATATCAAGGCGCTATCGACCTATACCTCTAGCTTAGGCATGCTATTAGGCATCGAGGGATCGGAAGACACCACCGATCTTTCCAGCGCCAAACCGACGCTGTCCGCCACCGACCTGGGCGGCGGCAAGGTCGAGTTGTCCTTCAACAAAAACAAGCGCGATGGCGTGAATATCTACGGCCGGCGCGAAGGCGATCCGGATTTCGTGTTTCTTGGTCGCGACCTCTCCTCACCTTTTATCGACAACCGTCCGATGCTCACTCCCGGCAAGCCGGAATTACGCTATTTCAAAGCCGTCTATGTGATGGGCGACGATGAGATAGGCCAGTTCAGCGACGTGGTGACAGTGAACTGCACGCCCTAGCCTGCCGGTCCCGCCCTTGCCCCCGCTGGCGGGAGAATATTGGGTGGTTGCCGAGGGCTCCGGCTTCCCGGTCGTCTGCCTGGAAGCCGGAGCCCGTCAAGACGTTCGGCTGCGACTTGTTGCTAGTCAGGCGGGTGGGCTAGATAATTCTCCCGCCTTACCCACATTTTAGAGACTAAAGATCATGCACACCTTCACGGCCAACGATTTGCACGAACACACCGCCGAACTGGTGCGCGATGCCGAGGCAGGGAAGCTTTCCCTGGTGCTCAAGGACGGCCTACCGATTTTCGTCGCGCTGCCCTTCGACGATACGTTGTTAAGGGAGGGCTTGCAAACGGCCTTGGCGATCAGGCTGTTCGACGAGGAAACCCTGTCCCTTAGCCAAGCCTCGCGGCTGGCGGGAATGGAGATGATGGAATTCATGGATCGGCTGGCCGGATTGCACATTCCCATAGCCCGCCCACGTTCCGGCGATTTGGAGCAAGAGCTTGAAGCCTTCGGTTGAGATCGTTGTCGCCGACGCGGGCCCTTTTGTGTTTTCCCAAATTGAAGGAGCTTTACCATGTATTTAGGTATGACCGAAGAGGACTATCAAAACGTCCAGAACGAGGCCCCGAAACTCGTCGCCAAGCGGCTTGGAATAACGGCTGGTTTGTCCGGTGAAGAATTGGATAATGCCATTAAAACCAAGGACGAAGCCGCTTTCCTGATCTTAAGGGAATTTCGCTCCACCTATGAAAAATGGTGGAATTTAAGCAAGGTCTTTTCGCCTGAAAGCCAGCCAGGAAAACGTGAAGAACTTAAACGGCTTATCCATTCCCGCAATGAAATCAGAAGCTCGCTGGTAAGCTATCTGAATGGAAAATACGGAAAGCCCTATGAGTCTCGTTAAAGCCTACCACGCCGGGGAGCTTGAAGAGATTGACTGTTTGATCAGTCAAGGCTTTGGTATTCGGTATTCCAGTAGCCAGGGAAACTGGTTAGGCGAAGGCGTTTATTTCTGGGAAAACGATCCAGTGCGGGCCGAAGAATGGCAGATACAGAGAAACAAAGGGGCGATCTTGGAATGCGAGATTGATACAAGCTTCTTGCTTAATCTGTTAGTTAAAAACGAGCATACCGCTGAGTTTTACGACCGTGCCGGGCAAATTGCCAACAATCTTAGCCTTCGTAATCAGAAGAATGCGCAAAAATTTGACTTGGATAATCAAGTTTTCAAGAAAATCCAAGAAACCTTCAGCCAACCCGATAGAGGTCTATGCGGTGTACGCATGGCATTTTACTTGGGGCAATCCATCACGCCCGATGGCAATATCTATGAAAACCAGCACATCCAAATCTGCCTTTGGGATTTGAGTGCCGCCGAAAACCCGCGTAAATATACAGCTGGTCTCTCAGGGCTTATTTGAAAAAGAATGACCGTCCAAATCCTCCCGCCCCTCAAACCCATCGCCATGAAAGAGCGTGTGAGCTTATTATTCATCGAATACGGCGAGATCGACGTCATCGACGGAGCCTTCGTCGTGGTAGACAAGACCGGCGTGCGCACCCAGATTCCGGTAGGCAGCATCGCCTGCCTGATGCTGGAACCGGGCACCCGGGTTTCCCATCGAGCGGCGGCGCTGGCGGCGCGGGTGGGAACCCTGTTGGTCTGGGTCGGCGAGGCCGGCGTGCGTCTTTATGCCTCCGGCCAGCCCGGCGGCGCGCGCTCCGACCGCCTGCTTTACCAGGCCAAACTGGCTCTGGACGAGGCGGCCCGCCTCAAGGTCGTGCGCAAGATGTATGAAATCCGCTTCGGCGAGAAACCGCCGGAACACCGCAGCGTCGAGCAATTGAGGGGGATCGAGGGCGCTCGGGTGCGCAAGACCTACGAACTGCTCGCCAAACGCTATGGTGTCATCTGGAAGCACCGCAATTACGATGCGGAAGAATGGGGCAGCGGTGATCTGCCCAACCGCTGCCTCAGTTCCGCCACCGCCTGCCTGTACGGCATCACCGAGGCGGCGGTGCTGGCGGCGGGCTATGCCCCGGCAGTCGGTTTCATCCACACCGGCAAGCCCCTGTCCTTCGTTTACGATATCGCCGATCTGGTGAAATTCGACACCGTCGTGCCGGTCGCTTTCAAGATCGCCGCGCGCGAGCCGGCCAACGCCGAGCGTGAGGTGCGTCTAGCCTGTCGCGACGTATTCCGGCAGACGCATCTGCTGAAGAAGCTGATCCCGTTGATCGAAGAAGTGCTGGCCGCCGGCGGGCTGGAACCGCCCGAGCCGCCCGAGGACGCGGTGCCGCCCGCCATACCCAATCCGGAAAGTCTGGGCGATGCTGGTCATCGTACTTGAGAACGCCCCGCCGCGTCTGCGTGGACGCTTGGCCATCTGGCTAGTGGAAGTGCGTGCCGGCGTCTATGTCGGCGACTTGTCCAAGCGGGTTCGGGAGATGATCTGGTCCCAGGTGGAAGACGGCATCGAGGGAGGCAATGCCGTCATGGCCTGGTCCACCAACACCGAATCGGGCTTCGATTTCCTCACCCTGGGGCCTAATCGGCGCATGCCGGTGGAGTTGGACGGCCTCAAGCTGGTGTCGTTCTTTCCGCCGGAATCGGAGCAGGGAAATACAGACAGCCCCGCATGAACCGGATACCGCCGCCGGCCTCTCGAATAGCTCGTCCGGCAAATCGCTTGGTTCTCCCTCTCCCTTTGGGGAGGGAAGGGTGAGTGGCAATACTGTTGACTTAAGACATTGGCTCGTCGTTCCGGCAGGGATCGCCGGAATCCAGACGCTCGGGATGACTTGCGGAGTCACGTCCCTGTCGACTGGATACCGGCGATCCCTGCCGGCATGGCGGCTTAATTCAACAATATTGAGGGTGAGTGGCGGCATGGCTTTCTTGGCAAGCACCGATCCGTGTATCGCCGGCCTCGCTTGGCTTGCCGCTGGCTCCTTCGGTAATTCGCCGAAGGCGCTCTTTAACAATTTGGAATCACTTGAAAACAAAGGCGATTTTTTCGGCAAGAATTCCTGCCCTGGCGGTAGTTTTAGCCGTCGCCTTTTTCCGTTATTCTAACAATCGGTTAGAATTAGTGCGTTCCCCACGCCCGTGGGGATGAACCGCAGGCGGCATCCAGGAAGGACGTCTGAATGAGGCGTTCCCCACGCCCGTGGGGATGAACCGCCCTTGAGCGTGGGGAGATAGGCGGTGGCAAGGCGTTCCCCACGCCCGTGGGGATGAACCGGCGGGCCTGATCGAATTCATGGTCGGCCTGGAGCGTTCCCCACGCCCGTGGGGATGAACCGGCCGACAACGGCCTCAAGCGGAGCAATGACCGGCGTTCCCCACGCCCGTGGGGATGAACCGGCTGAACAGGCCCAGACAGCGGCGGAGGCATCCGCGTTCCCCACGCCCGTGGGGATGAACCGGCCGGCGGGCGGGTCGGGCGGATCGTGCTGGGGCGTTCCCCACGCCCGTGGGGATGAACCGGTGCCGCGATCGTCATGCACGACGCCGACCGAGCGTTCCCCACGCCCGTGGGGATGAACCGAACGTAATATAGGAAAACGAGTAGGAAATGAAGCGTTCCCCACGCCCGTGGGGATGAACCGGGATGGGGATTACTATTATTTTTTGTAACTACTCAGCCCCTTGACAACCGCCCTTCAAGTTACGGTTTACTTTTTGGCATCCTCTGCTAATCTGTTGACATGATTAAACTGCGCCGACCCAGTCAAGCCGAATTGAATGCGATGAGCCCCG
>JAQTSI010000282.1 GCA_028711365.1 Methylococcaceae bacterium | reverse complement strand
GGCCACCCGGTCCAGGATCAGGCTCATCAATTCTCCGATGACATCGGCCCGGCGCATTTCGTAGACCGGGGTGAGGAACACGCGATGGGCAATGGTCTCGCGAAACACCGATCGCAAATCCTCGGGTATTAGATGCCCGCGCCCATCCAGCCAGGCGCTGCAGCGCGCCGCCCGCATCAACAGACTCATGCCGCGCGCGCTGGCTCCGGCCAGGATCAGCCGGCCCATATCCACCCCTTCCAGCTTGACGCCGAAACCCTCGGGCCTGCGCGTCGCCTGCCACAGATTCAGGGCATAATCCTGCAGGCTTGGGCTGGCCTGAATCTCGTGCTGGATGGCGCGAGCAATGTCGGCAATCTGGGCATAGGGCAGGAGGCTGGGGCGGATGGTGTCGATCAGGCGGTCGGTGTCGTGAAAGCGGGGATCGAACATGAGCCGGCGCTGCAACTCGGGATCGGCAGGCGTCTCGATGTGCAGTTCCATGAGGAATCGGTCACGGGCGGCGGAGGGAATCTCGAAGGTTTCCTCCCTCTCCACCCGGTTGCGGTCGGCGAACACCTGCAGATGCGGGAAGAAATATTCGCGATTGAAAGCGGTGACGCTGCGCTCGGCCATGACGCGCAGCAGCAGGGAATGCACCTGGGGCCGGGCGCGGTTGACCTCGTTGAAGAAGAACACGGAAAGCTCTTCGCCATGCTTGAGCAAGGGGCCGGGATCGACCCTGGGCTTGCCGAATTCGTCGATATAGCTATGGTAAATGAGATCGCCCGGCATCAGGTCGATGGCGCCCTCGATGCGTTCGTAAGACCCGCCCAGTCCTCTCGCCACGGCCCGCAGCAGGGTGGTCTTGCCCACCCCCACATCGCCTTCCAACATGAGGTGGCCGCGCGCAAAAATCGCCTGGGTGATGCGGCGTACGGGGTTCTCCAAGCCGACCACGACGTGATTGATTTCCTGCTCGAAAACCAGCGCCCGGTTTCGCCAATCGGCCAGAAGCGTATCCTTGTGATGGTCGGACATGATCGATTGTTTTGGTGATGGAGGCAGAAATTTAACCGGGTTTGGTCCGCAGGAGCAAGCCGAAGAAGCCCCCTGCCGGCCCTTTACACCGTTTTGACGCACAAAACAATGTCATATCGACAGATGTAAAGCGTTTTGTGTAATATAATCTGTTTTTGGCTTGGTCATAGCCCCGCCAGGGCGGCCGGCGAGAATTGAATTTCGGGGAAGTCCGGCTAGACGACTGCAATCCTGTGTCGGCTTGACGACTGATCGGCCAATGTTGGAGCCGTTCATCCGCCAAGCGGGACTTCCTCGGTGTGTAAAACTCTGGAAATGACGGGATACAACATGCAACAACCATTAGAGATTACGTTTCGCGGCATGCCGCACTCCGACGCCGTCGAGACGAGAATCCGCGAAAAAGCAGCCAAACTGGAACAGTTTTGTGACAATATCATCAGCTGCAAGGTCGCGGTGGAACTCGAACATCAACATCAGCATCAGGGTAATCTCTTTCATGTGAGGATCGACCTCAGTGTTCCCAACAAACACATCGTCGTGAGCCGCGAGCATCACGACAAGCAGGCGCACGAGGATATGTATGTAGCACTGCGCGACGCCTTCGACGCCGCGAAACGCCAGCTCGAAGAATTTGTCCGCATCAACCGCGGCGAAGTGAAGAAACATCTGGCACCCGCCGTCACCGAAACTCCCTGGTAATTGCCCGCATTCCTCCGGCGCTTACCGCGCCTGGGGTGGAGGCGGAGCAGGCGTGATCGAAACAGTCAGTAAATTGGGTTTGAACATGGCGAAGCAACAGAAAATAGACAAAGGCTTTTACTTGCTTAAATGCAGCTTAGTCGCTATCTCCCTGGCGGGCATCGGCCTCCTGAGCGGATGCGGCGACGACGGTTCTTCTTCCAACAGCGCCCCCGCCGCCACCGCGGCGAAGATCAAAGGACTGGTCAGCAATAACAATGGAGCTATCCCCCACGGTAAACTCGAGGCCAAGGACAACTCCGGCGTCACGGTGAGCAGCACCGAATTCACCGATGGCAAATATTCCATCACCGTGCCGGCAGGAACTACCTATCCGATCACCCTCATCGCCCACCCGCCCGTTGATGCGATCCTCAAGGATCCGGTCAAGGCCGTGGTGACCAGCCCCATCGCCGAAGTCATGGACATTTCGTCCGTCAGCAACGACATCGTCGATGGCGCCATCGCCTTGGGCGGACTCAATGCCGGGAATATCGCCAAGGCCTCCGGCGTCGCCATCAACATGCGCCAGAAAGAAGGCGTGAGCGCCGCCACCGGCGGCAGCGGCGGTGGCGCCGGCAACAGCGGCGGCGGCACCGGCCAGGGCGGCCATGGCGGTCACAACATGGAAGCCATGCGCAAGGCCCAGGAAGCCGAAACGGAAAAGAAATAAGCCCCGATCGTTCGGGCGTTCCCACGCACATTCGGCGGCCATCGGCCGCCGAACTCTTTCTCCCCCTAACCCTTAAAGCATATGGCCAGATCCGCCAAGCCACGGGCCATCCCCCGCCGCATCACGTTCTGGACCATTCTGTTGTTTGTGCTGCGCTTCGGCGGGCTGGCGCCACTTTATATCTGGCTGTTGGCCGGACTGGGGGGCGGCGCCTGGTATGCTTTCGAGGTTTACGTCGCCCGACCGCCCATGGCCTGGATGGGCCTGCCTCAGGTGACGGACTGGAAAAACCCCATGACCTGGAACCGCACCTTACGCAACCACGGTTTCCTGGTGGGATATTCGGACTTGCGGGGCAATCCCCTATGGGTCACCTATGCCCTGACCCCGCCGCCAGCAGACGCCCCCCGTCTCAAGCGTCCTGCCCATTTCAGCACCGACTGGCGCGGCATCAACCGCGTCAGCCACGAGGACTATACCAAAGGGGGTTACGACCGTGGCCATATGGCTCCCAACCACGCCATCAGCACGGTGTACGGCAGGGAGGGCCAACTGGATACTTTTCTCATGACCAACGTCACGCCGCAGAAGGCCAACCTCAATGAAAAACTATGGGAGCGGCTGGAGGAGTTGGAACTGGATCAATACGCCAAGCAGTTCGGCAGGATCTGGGTGGTGACCGGACCGATCTTCGACCCGCCCCTGGAACGCATGCGTTCTTCCTGGCGGGTGGAAATTCCCGACGCCTTCTATAAAATCATCGTCGCCCCGGAAGCGAAAAAGATGCTGGCTTTCATCATGCCGCAGACGGTGCGGGGCGACGAACCCCTGGATCATTACCTGACCAGCGTCGATGCCATCGAGAAGCGCACCGGCCTCGACTTTTTCCAGGAATTGGACGACCCCACGGAAAACCGGCTGGAGGCCGAGGTCGATCCCGAATCCTGGCGTTTGCAGGCTTTGGCCCGCCTACCCGGCCGTTACAGTCGAAAATCCGCCAAGGAGGAAAGCGGCGATACGCCTTGAGCCTAGCCCCGCAAAATCCATGAGCAAACCGATATTTCGTCTCCATCCGCCTCCCCACCAGAGCGTGGGTCTGCGCGGGCTCTATCTGGATTTGAAGTTGCACGAACTGGGCAGCGCGGAAAAACCCTTCGTTTACGCCAATTTCCTGTCCAGCCTGGACGGGCGCATCGCTTTGGAAGATGCCGGCGGTGAAGCCTATCTGCCGAAGAGCCTGACCACTCCGGATGATTTCCGCTTGTTCCTGGAATTGGAAGCCCAGGCCGACTGCCTCATCACCCACGGCGGCTACCTGCGTTCGCTACAAGCGGGCAGGCTGGGCAACATCCTGCAAATCGGTCTGCGCGAGGATGCCGCCGACCTCGCCCAATGGCGCATAGACCAAGGCTTGAGTCCGCAACCGGCCATCGTCGTCGCCAGCGCCAGCCTGGATTTCCCCCTGCCGGACTCCATCCGCGAACATGGCCAAACCTGTTACATCGCTACCGGCAAAAACGCCGATCCGGCCAAAGCCGAACGATGGCGCGAACGCGGCTACGAAATCCTCTATGCCGGGGAAGCCGACAAGGTGGAAGGCGCGCCTTTGGTGCGCGCCTTGGCGGAACGGGGGTTTCGCAGCATCTACCTGATCGCGGGGCCCCACATGCTGGATACCATGGTCCGCGACGGCAGGCTCAGCCGATTGTTCCAGACCATCACCCACCAGCTCATGGGGGGCCGCGCTTTTCGCACCGTCTCGCCCGGCCCCGAATTCGGCCTGTTCGGTCATCTCAAGCTGCGTTCTTTGTACTATGATCCCTCATCTCCGGACGATACCGGCCAGTGGTTCGCCCAATTCGACGTGCAGGGCAACAGTGACATCCCGCAATCCGTATGAATCGACTCGAAAAGCTGAAAAATCCCTCTCGGCCCTTGATCATGGGCATCCTCAACGTCACACCGGACAGTTTTTCCGATGGCGGGCAGTTCGTAGCCCCCGAGAGCGCCCTGCCTCATGCCCTGAAGATGGTGGAGGATGGCGCGGACATCATCGATGTGGGCGGCGAATCCACCCGCCCCGGTGCCGAACCGGTGAGCGCCGCCGACCAGATCGCCCGCATCATTCCGGTCATTCGGGCCTTGCGGAGCGGGCTGCCGGAGCAGACGCTCATCAGCATCGATACCACCAAAGCCGAAGTGGCGGCGGCGGCGCTTTCCGCCGGGGCGGATTTCATCAACGATGTCAGCGCCGGCCGCGACGATCCCGATCTATTCCCCTTGGCGGCCGAACGCGCGGCGCCCATCGTGCTCATGCATATGCAGGGAACTCCCAAGACCATGCAGGATGATCCACACTACCGGGATGTCATGGGTGAAGTCCTGGAATTTCTGCGGCAGCGGGCGGAGACAGCCGAGGCGGCGGGCATCTCCCATGGAAACATCATTCTCGATCCCGGCATAGGCTTCGGCAAACGCAAGGACGATAACCTGATCCTGCTGGCGAACCTCGCCCGTTTCGTGGAAACCGGCTACCTTACGCTGCTCGGAACCAGCCGCAAGCGTTTCATGGGCGCGGTCTGCAACGAAACCAACCCGCGTGAACTGGTCGCCGCCACCGTGGCGACGACGGCCCTGGGGGTCATGGCCGGAATCACTATATTTAGGGTGCACGATGTGAAGGAAAACCGCCAGGCGGCGGACGTGGGCTTTGCCATCAAAACGGTGAATCCTTGATGTGCGGGCTTCACGTTTTTGGAATTCGACTCGCTGGTTGCGTGCCGAGAGCGGGATGAGCCAAAAGCCTTGCTAAACCCATCCTTTCATAATGGACCGTTTTACTCCGCGTTCTGCGCGCCTCCGCGTGGAAGGGTGTGATTCAAAGTGATGCAGCCGCGGGGAGGGCGAGGGGATTGCGAGACCGTCGATGGCAGGAAGCCATCGCCGAGCCTACAGGGACCGTATTCACGGCGTGTCTCGCAAACCCCTTGCCCTCCCCCCGCGAGATTCGACAGGCATCAGTTTGAATCACACCTGTCACGCACGCTGAAATCGCCTGCCATGACGAGGCATGCGATAATGACAGGACCATTCCACCGCCCTATGCGGTGGTACCCGCGACAAGATTCACGTTCCACGCGATTTTTGCATATCGATGAAAATGACCCAGCTTCAAACGCTCCTCGTCCTGTTGTTCACTCTGGCCGGTTGCGCCAGCCATAAGCCTGCCAGACCCTTACCCGCGCCGCTTTATCCTTCCGATACCCTGATCAAACGGCAAGCGCCATCTTCCCCCACCGGCAACTATTCGGCTCCGCGCGTCGGCGGCGACTTTATGGGCTATCGGAAGGTGGATGAATTCATCGCGCGGATGGAAACCAAACATGGCTTTTCGCGCGACTATCTCAACGGCCTGTTTTCAAAGGCCAAGCGCAAAGACGCGACCTTGACGCTGATGAACCGCCAGGCGGGCTCCCCCGCGACCACACCTCGGCCCGGCGCCTGGTCGCGCTATCGAGCCAAGTTCCTCACCGAACTGCACATCGAAAGCGGCGCGGCGTTCTGGCGCCACCACGCGCGGGCGCTGCAACAGGCCAGCGAACGCTACGGCGTGCCGCCGGAATACATCCTCGGCATCATGGGGGTGGAGACGATCTATGGGCGCAACATG
>JAQTSI010000281.1 GCA_028711365.1 Methylococcaceae bacterium | reverse complement strand
CCTGAACCGGGTAGTGGTCGCCGCCTTCGGCCAGCGCCGCAAAACCTTGCGTAATGCCTTAGGGGGGCTATTCACCGAGGGCGAAATCCTGGCCGCCGGCATCAACCCCGGCGCCCGCGCCGAGACTTTGAGCCTCGACGATTATGCTCGCCTAGCCGAGTTATTGCCGGGCGAAGTATAAGTACCCGTTCTAAATAAAGAGAAACCCCGGATAGACTTTCGTTTTCCGGGGTTTCGGGTATATCCTGGCGTAATCGCCGGGAATTATTTCAGCATGTGCTTCTTGAAACCGGCATTCAGCTTGGTTTCGACTTCAGTTGCGGTTCTGCGCGAGGTGGCTTCGGCTGCGGCTGCCTTGGATTCGGCTGCTTGAGCGGCGGACAGGGCTTCGTCAGCGGTGCTCTTCACGGAAGTGACTTCAGCCTTCAGACCGTCGATTTGGGTCTGCAGATTGGTGATGTCCCCCTTCGATGCACAACCGACGCTGAGGCCAGCGGCGACGAGAATGACTGCGAGTTTGGTAGCTTTCATCATACCTTTCTTTCCTTTCAATCATGAAAGATTTAACAAGAACATCCATCCCCAATGGGATAGACGGGACCCAAGACTAAGTTTGCCGTTAAATCGACAAGCTTTCCACTATTATTTTCGCACAGTTCAACGGATGACGACCAGGGTCCCTTTCTTGAGCCATCTGGACAGGCGGTCGATTTCTTCATTGGTCAAGGCGATGCAGCCGCTGGTCCAGTCGAAGGCTTGATGAATTTCCCGATCGGCGGCGCCCAAGCCATGGATGCCGATCTGGCCTCCTAACGGCGTATTCTGCGGAGGAATACTCGACTCCAGTTCGGCGAGCATGATGGAACGGAAGGTCTGCTCGCCGATCATGCCTTCGCGATAGGCGCGCTTGGCATTTTCGACGTTCGGGTAGGTAACCCCGTAAAAACGGTGAAACTTACTATTCTCGTTGACCCAGCCGATGCGGTATTCCCCCAACGGCGTTTTCTTGTCGTTCCGCGCCTTCTCGAAACCGGCACCATGGCGGCCGATGGCGACGCGGGGGAAAATCTCTATTTCTTCATTGCCCTGCATGACCTTCAACAGGCGCGGCTCCGTCTCCACCAATACCCAGATATCCTGAGCCTCGGCGAACACCGAAGCACTGAGCAAGAACATGACGAGCAGGAACAGAAAGTTGAATAGACGCACTTCGCAAACTCCAGAAAAAATTGCTTGAACCTATGACGAATACTTTAAAATAAATAAACCATTTCACCCAGCTTGGGAAGATCGACGATGAAAGTAGAAACCCGCAAGACGATCCCTTATCCGGATCAAAAACCCGGCACTTCGGGATTGAGGAAGAAAGTTAAGGTTTTCCGCCAGCCCCATTACCTGGAGAACTTCGTTCAAGCCGTATTCGACGTTCTCGGCGCAATCTCGGGCAAAACCCTGGTGTTGGGCGGCGATGGCCGCTATTTTAACCGCGAAGCCTTGCAAATCATCGTCAAAATGGCGGCCGCCAATGGCGCAGGACGCCTGATCATCGGGCAAGGCGGGCTGCTTTCGACGCCTGCGGCCTCCTGCCTCATCCGCAAATACCAGACCCTTGGCGGCTTCATCCTCTCGGCCAGCCACAACCCCGGCGGACCAGACGAGGATTTCGGCATCAAATACAATGCCACCAATGGCGGCCCCGCCCCGGAAAGCTTCACCAACGCCGTTTTTGCCCGAACCTTGGAAATTTCCGAATACCGCGTGGCCGACTTGCCTGACCTCGATCTGGATCGGACCGGTGAAACCCAATGGGGCTCCATGAGCGTGCGAATCATCGACCCGGTGGAGGATTACGCCGGCTTGATGGAGGAACTGTTCGATTTCAAGCTGATCTCCCAGTCGCTCAAAGTCGGTGCCCTCACCGTTTGTTTCGACGCCATGCACGCGATCACCGGCCCCTATGCGAGACGCATCCTGGAAGACCGACTCGGCGCGGCGGCCGGTTCGGTCATCAACGCCATCCCGAAGGAAGATTTCGGCGGCGGCCATCCCGACCCCAACCTGGTTCATGCTCACGCATTGGCGGAGCTGATGAATGCGCCCGGCGCGCCGGTCTTGGGCGCAGCCTCCGACGGCGATGGTGATCGCAACATGATCATGGGCGCGCGCTTTTTCGTCACCCCCAGCGACAGCCTGGCCATACTCGCGGCCAATGCCCATCTTTTACCGGGCTATCGGGAGGGATTGTGCGGTGTGGCGCGTTCCATGCCGACCAGCCAAGCGGTAGACCGCGTGGCCCATGCCATGGGCATCGATTGCTACGAAACCCCCACCGGCTGGAAGTTTTTCGGCAATTTGCTGGATGCCAGGAAAATCACCCTGTGCGGGGAAGAAAGCTTCGGCACCGGTTCAGACCATGTCCGGGAAAAAGACGGGCTTTGGGCAGTATTATTCTGGCTGAACTTGATCGCGGTGAAAAAGCAGCCGGTGGCCGAAATCGTCCGCGAGCACTGGCGGCGGTTCGGGCGGGATTATTATTCGCGCCACGATTACGAAGACGTCGATAGCTCCGCCGCCGAAGGCATCATGACTCATCTGCGCGGCCAACTGGCCGATTTGCCCGGCAAGCGTTTCGGCAGCTACAAGGTCGCATTCGCCGACGATTTCCGTTATGAAGATCCGATCGATGGCAGCATCAGCGAGAAACAGGGGGTTCGCATCGGCTTCGATAACGGATCGCGCATGGTTTTCCGTCTATCGGGAACCGGCACCGAAGGCGCGACCTTGCGAATCTATCTGGAGCGTTACGAACGCGCCCCGGAAAATCATGGCCTGGATACCCAGGAGAGTCTGGCCGAGCTGATCGCTTTGGCCGAGAGCCTCAGCGAGGTCAAGCAGCGTAGCGCAATGGCCGCCCCTACGGTGATCACCTGACAGGCTTCGCGAGAAACCCGGTTCGAGAGGCTGTCAACTCGCTCGCCGCATAAAAACGTCCAGTTCTTGAACAGGGCGGCTTGGCCGACGCAGACACCCAGTTCGTCGATCAAGCACCAGATGACGGCGTTTTCGATCGAAATCCGCCGCCCCTGGCGGCTGATTCGGATACCCCGGTAATGGTCGATGCAGCCCTGGGGTGCGAACGGCTTCGAGCAATAGTTCGCGCTCACCCTGCCAGGCCGATTCCATCCATCAGCGCGAAGGCAAGGAGGCGATAGTTTCCCAGTTCATGCCGAAGATCCAAGGCAGTCCGATTGCTATAATCGAAAACCGGATCTAAGGCTGCGTCATGCGAAACCAGCGCGAAGCGGGCATGAAACGGAGAGCGGGCAGCCTCGCCGTCGCTCATGCGCGGATCGACCCGTTCGCGTCCCATTCAGTGACGCAGGCTGCGGCGCATGATAGCCACCTGTTCCGCCAGAAAATCATGTTCCGATGGCTGAGACGATAGGCCCATGTGCGTCAATGGCCCGCCAACTCGGCGACTTTTTTCTCCAGCTTTTTCAGACGCGACCAGATTTCCGCCAAGCGCGGCAGGACCGCCATGTTCTTCAGGTACTGCTGCAGCGGCTGGGCCGGTCCGCCCGCATACATACCCGGCTCCTTGATGCTGTTATGGAGACCTGCGCGATGCAGCAACACCGAATCGTTGGCCACGGTGACATGATCGAGCACCCCGGTCTGCCCCGAAGCGATGACCCTCTGGCCGAAACGGCTGGAGCCGGAAATGCCGGTATGGGCGCAAATGATGCAGTCCTCGCCGATTTCCACATTGTGGCCGATATGACAGAGGGCATCGATGACGACCCCGGAACGGATGAGGGTGGTGCCATAAGTGCCACGGTCAATGGTGGTGTTGGCGCCGATGACCACGCGGTCTTCCACGATCACCGTACCGGTGTGAGGAATGCGGTAATTGCGGCGTTTTTCGTCCTGGGCGAAGCCGAAACCTTCCGAACCGATGACACAGCCGGCCTTGAGCATCACATCGGCGCCGATCGTGCAGCCGTGGCTGAGCACGCAACCCGGATGCAGCACGGTCCGCGCGCCGATGCGGGCGTTGTTTTCCACCACGGCATTGGCCATCAGCACCACGCCTTCGCCCAATTCCACCTCAGCCCCCACCACGACGCCCGGCCCGATCACGGCATCGTTCGGAATCCTCACGCTCTCGTGGATGACGGCGGAAGGATGGACGCGTGGCCATTCGCTTCGATAAAAATCACGGTCGTCGTAAGCCTGCTTGACCAGCGCCGTCGCCAACCTGACGTTGGGGGCCAGCAGGACCGCCAACAGGGTTTCCGACTTCAATTCGGGCGCGATGGCCTCGGTGGTGATGACAACGGCGGGTTTTCCCGAACGGACCTGCGGCAAATATTTCACATTGTCCACGAACACCAGGTCACCGGGCGCACAGTCGTCGATGGGAGCAAAACGGCTCACCGTGTTATCCGGACCGATATCAGCGGAGATTAGGCCTTGTTCCTGGAAACGCTGAAAAATTTCCGATGCTTTCAAATTCATGGGATGCAGAGGAGGGGTTGTCGGTATGCAACCAGCATACCCGTTCCGGCTGAGCTAGGGAAGCCGCAGCGCCTGCGGGACAGCCTCGCTCGGCATGATCGCCCTGAAATCCTCGATGGCCGCAAATTCGGTGATGTCACGGGGAGGCTGGGTGGTGTCGTGCCTGCGCACGGCGACCAGATGTCGAATGCCGAAAGCCCGGGCGGAGCGCAGCACCGGAAGGCTGTCGTCCACCATCAGGGTGCGCTCGGTGGCAAAGGGCTCCACTTCGCCTAGCTTGCGCCAGAACCCGGGATCTTCCTTGGGCAAGCCGAGTTCATGGGAACTGACGATCCCATCGAAAAACACCTGCAGGCTGGTTGTCTCCATTTTCAAGCCCAGACTCTTGGGGTGGGCATTGGTCACCAACACCAACCGCCTGCCGGTGGAACGGATGGCATCGAGGAATTCAGCGACATGAGGCAACACGGCGATGAGTCCTGCGATTTCCAGTTTCATGGCGGGGATGTCCAGTTCAAGCTGCTCGCTCCAGTAGTCCAGACAATACCATTCCAGCCGGCCTTCCATGACGCGAAAGCGCGGCTCCAGCTGTTTTTTGGCCTCATCCGGCGCCAGCCCATGGCGTTCGGCGTAGCGTGCCGGCAGGAATTCCTGCCAGAAATGGTTATCGAAATTCAGATCCAGCAAGGTGCCATCCATATCAAGAAATACGCTGTCAATGATTTCCCAGGCTATCATGGGTTAATATTCCTGTTTTCATTCGTTACACCAGCCAAGATCGCACAAACCGTGAGTAGCAGCCAAGGAAATTTTTCGACTCCGATCATGAAGGCGCCCTCGCGGTTTTTGGAAGACGTCGTTGCCCTGGCGCGACTGGCGGGCGAGAAGATTCTCGACATCTACCACTCCGACTTCCGCGTCGGCCAAAGGGAGGACGACTCGCCGTTGACCGCAGCCGATCTGGCCTCCCACCACTGCCTGACGGAAGGCTTGCAAAACCTGCCGGGGGCTTATCCAGTGCTATCGGAAGAGTCGGCGCCACCGCCCTTCGAGGAACGGCGGGAATGGGAAACCTACTGGCTAATCGATCCGCTGGACGGTGTCGGCGAGTTCATCGACCGCCAAGGGGGATTCACCCTCAACATCGCCCTGATCCACCAGCACAAGCCGGTGCTGGGGCTGGTTTACGCCCCCGCCCTGGAAACCTGCTATTTCGCCGCGGAAGGTTGCGGGGCCTTCAAGAAAGTCGGCCAGAGAATACCCGAAGAAATTCACGTGCGGATGTCATCCCCGCAAACTCCTCTGGTGCTGGGCAGCCGCTCCTCCCATCCGGAGAAACTGGATGCCTACCTGGACCATCTCGGCGCCCATGACTGGCAATGCCAAGGTGGTTCCCTGAAATTCTGCCTGATCGCCGAAGGCAAAGCCGATCTCTATCCCTGTTTCGACCCCAGCAGCGAGTGGGACACGGCGGCGGCCCAATGCATCGTCGAGGCGGCCGGAGGCTCGGTCATCGACCTGCTGGGAAAAGCTTTGCGTTACAATGCCAACCCTTCGCTATTGAATCCCCACTTCCTGGCGTTCGGTGACAAGACGCGGGATTGGGGGCCTCCTGCCGAG
>JAQTSI010000280.1 GCA_028711365.1 Methylococcaceae bacterium | reverse complement strand
GATGACCGCAACGCCGTTTGCCGCGGTGGGGGCTTTTTGCCAGGCGCGCATTTCCCCTCCCATCATCTGCGTGCCGAGATAGGGCTGGCCGGGGTTAGGCCGCAACACGGTTTCGCCGTCCAGGCCGAAGATCGAAAGCCCCGCCTGCCCATCCTGCAATCCACCCACCAGCCAGGCTTGCGGCACGCCGCCCCGCAGCGCTTTGGGTTCATCCCTCCCGACAGGGGCAATCGAAGGCATCATGCCTGCCTGGACGGGACCGGCGAGAAAGCCCGTCACCTCCGCCTCGCTTTGCGGCCGGGTCAGGGCGCCCAGGACGGTGTAATGGTCGTCGGTCATCACCGCGGCGGGTAGTGGCAGGTTCAGCCGCTTGGCCATGGCATCGGCCTTCGGGCCGAGGAGATAAGTCACCGGCAGCTTTTCGACGCTGGTGCGCGCGCTATCGGAAGCCAAGCCGCGAAACAGGATTTCGCCTTTTTCACCCTTGCCGTCGAGCACATAAAGACGCCGGTCGGAGGCCGGTGCGGCCTTCGTCAATGCCAGGAAACGATTTCTGGCCTGGGCCTGTGCGGCATTCATCCAGCCGCCCAGGGGGATTTCCAGTTGGAGCGCAAAAGCGTCGAAGACCTTGGCCCCATCCGCCTTGCCGGTATTTTCGACTTCCAGCCAGCCATCGCCCGGCAGCAGGGCGACGGTCGATGGCGCCTGCAACCACTGGTATTCCCAGGGCGTGGGGTTGGTCAGGCTGAAACTGCCGCGGGCGGCCAGCGGATCGCCTTCCGCCCCGGCCTTGACGGTGAAGCTCTGGGCCACCTGTGAGACTTCTCCCCCACTTTTGTAGCGGGCGAAAAAACGGTACAGTCCGGGAGGGAGGGAAGGCTTGAGTTCGAAACGAAAAGTCGCCCCCCAGTCCCCGAAGCCGGGATGAAAAACCTGGACCTCCTCCTTCTCGGTCAGTAGGGATTCGGCCCCCGCTCCTGCCTTGGCCGTTCCGGCGCGGACCTGAAGAACCGGGTCTGGTCCGTTGGCAGGGAAAGCGGATTTCTTGCCCAAATCGAGCAACACCAGCGGTTTGTCCCGGGTTCCCAGGGCGGGAAGGGCGGGCGGCGGCGGGGGAGGGCCCAGCAGGAAAGCGTCGAAGACCTTGGCGTCGTGACCGGGTCCGTTGTCCCGCACCTCGATGATGGCGTCATCGGCTTTGAGCGTCACCGGCTGCTCGCCGGCTATCCAGGCGTAATCCCAGCCTTTGGGTTTCATTGCCAAAACGGCGCGCCGCTCCAGCCTGGAGCGGTCCGGCCCCGCCCAGACTTCAAAGGACTGCACGCAGACATCGGGTTCACCGCCCTGTTTCCAGCGGGCCCAGAAGGTGTAAGGGTTGGCGAGGGCGCCGGGTTTCACCTGGAAGCGGAAAGCCAGGTTCCAGGCGCCGAAGCCGGGATGCAGGGAACGAACTTCCTCCTGATCGATCTGAATCGAGGCATCTCCCTCATGGGCGGAGACTTCGCCCCGAAAGATTCGGGTTCCCGCATCCTTGGCAGCCAAGGGCGGCGCGCTGCCCAGCTCGAGCAGGAGAGCGGGCCTTTTGGCGTCGCCATGCACCGGCAGCGCCGCCAACTCGGCAGCGCCGGCGGCGGATGAGCCGAACATCGCAACGAGCGCCGCTGCTCCGGTAAAATGGGACAGGGTCCAAGGAATCATAGGTTTGGCGGATCGGGAAGGTTTGAGGGCGATGCTAACGACGAGACAGCGTATCATGATGTCAGCGGTCTGGCCGTTTTGTTGGACAAACACCTTATCACCTATCACTTTTACAGGATGAACAGGAATTGCAGGATGAAATCCTGGTTATGCCTTTGATTTACTTTGTAAATCCTGTTCATCCCGTCCATAAACCGAAGGGTGGAATAGAAGTGATAGGTGGCAAGGGACAAACACATAATATCGATGAAACAGTTCTTGACTTCTTTTGCGCCGAAGTGGGGTCGCAGTGCAGCGATGAGCGGACGAAGGTCTCCAGGTTCTTTCCTGCGGTTCGACAGGCTATTATCGCTGAAATACCTGCTCTTCATCGGCTTCGTCATCGCCGTGATACCCCTGTTCCTCGCCGTCCTGTACGCGGCTTTCGCCATGCGCGAAAACGCGGCAATGGGAAAGACGGCTTTTCACCGGGTCGCCGAAGAGACGAAAACCGCGCGTTGGGTCGCGCAGAAGGTTTCCGACATCGAGCGCAAGGCCAGGCTGTTCGTCCTGCTGGCGGATCCCGCCCTGCGCCAGCCCTATGAACGCCAATCTTACGAAAACGCGCGGGCATCGTTCAAACAGGCCGTGAATGAGTTGCTGAAAATGAAGGCGGGCAACAAGATTGCCTTGCTGGTGAACGAGCTGTCGGAAAAGGAACGGCTGATTTACGAGCAGATCATCGGTTCGGAGACCGACAATCAGCTCAAATTGCCGGTCGATGCAGCGTTTCAAGGTTTTCGCGAAGCGGCCAATGCCTTGGGGCGAGAAATCGATGCCCGCATCGATGGCGAAGCCGGGGAATTGCAGCAACAATCCGAATCGCTAGAACAGGGCCTGCTCTATAAGGGGGGAATCCTGCTGCTGGTGTCGCTCGTCTTCATCATCACCTTGCTGGTCGTGCTGTCCCGCTCGATCCGCCAACTGGATGCCTCCATCCGCCGGCTGGGGGCGGGAAACTTCGCCGATTCCATCGTCGTCACCGGGCCTTTCGATCTTCGGCAGTTGGGTGAAAGACTCGAGTGGCTGCGTGGCCGCTTGCTGGAACTGGATGAATCGAAACAACTGTTCATGCACAATGTCGCCCGCGAGATCGAGGCGCCGCTCGCCAGCATCGGCGAAGGCGTGGGGCAGTTGGCGGACGAGACGGTCGGGGAGTTGAATCCGCTTCAGCGCGACATCGCCCTGATGCTGTGCGCCAATACCCAGAAGCTGCAAACCGTGTCCGAGGAACTGGTCCGCTATAGCCGGATCCACGCCGACCCCCTCCGGCAGATCAAGGAAACCGTCGACATGAAAGCCCTGCTGGAATCGGTCCTCGAGGACCACCAAACGCCCCTGAAGGCCAAATCCCTGACCGTGAAGGAACTGGTCCAGCCGGTCGAATTTTCCGGCGATCCCGAGCAGTTGCGCGCCATCGTCGATCAGCTCGTCGCCAATGCGGTCAAATTCTCGCCGGTGGCCGGCGAAATCCGGATCATGTTGCGCGCTTCGGGGGCGCAGATGGAGCTGGAAGTCGAAGACGAGGGCCCCGGCATCGATGTCAACGAGCGTTCCCATGTCTTCGAGCCCTTCTTTCGCGGCAAAGCCGCCGCCGATGTCGAAGGGTCCGGTTTGGGGCTGGCTATCGTCAGCGAGTATGTCGCCAATCATCAGGGCAAGGTCGATATCGTCGAGCCCAGACAGGACCAGCAAGGCGCCCGGATCCGGGTTCAAATCCCCCTCAACTGATGTCGCTCGAATGAAAACCCTCTTAAGCATCGTATCCTTGATATTGTTGTCCGGGTGTGCGCAGTTCAATGCCGGCTGGCATGGCCGGTCCGCGCGTTACCCCGATGCCTATGCCAACGCGGACCTCGATGAACTGTTGAGCTTCGGATCGGATTTCGCGAACAAAACCGGCTCGGCTCGCGCCGAGGAGTGCCGAGCCATGCGCAATCGCCAGAAAGAGTCTCCCGGAGTGGGCATTCAATTGCATCTGCTGACCGGCCGCCTGCTTTCCGATGCCTGTGGCGATACCTCCAGGATTCTGGATGGGGTGGACTCCCTGGGGGAGAAAAATCTGCCCGACGAGCGGGTTCGGCAACTGGTCTCGGTGCAAACCGAAACCCTGAAACGCCTGGGTTCGAGGAAACCGGTGGTTTCGGAGCGCAAACAGAAAGCGGTTCAAACCCCATCGGCGTCCGAATCCAAAGAACCCAAAGAATCCAAGAAGGGTGAGACCAAGCTTCTACGCGACAAACTGGAAGCCATCCGGTCGATCGAAAGGAAACTGGATGAGACCGGCGACGGAAATTAGACCGCATGTTTCGGGTTCGCTTGGCGGCGGTGATCGTCATCTCGCTCTGTTTCGTCCTGTTTCTCGGAGCGGCGCTGTATTGGGGGGCCAACCAGGTCGCGTTGTATTTTCACCGAAGCCAGGAGGCCTATGAGGCTTTCGATCGCTATGAGCGTCTGTCGCAGCAAGCCTACCGCCATTTCAAGCAGCGTCTGGACTGGTTGTTGACCGACAACGAGGCGGCGCAAGCCGGCGTCGAATCGTCGAAACATCGACTCTATGACGCCATGAAGGAGCTGAGAAACACCGCCATGAAGGAAAAGGGAGAGCGGGCCGAGCCCGAACGGGTTGCCCGTTTTACCGCTTTCCTGGAAGCCAGCGAATACCGGTTCAACGAGGTCGAGAGCCTGCGGCGGGAGGGCGAGCGTGAGGAGGCGGTGCGAGCATTGTCGAAATTCTCGAAAGAGGAAATCGACCAGAAATTCCAGCCCCTCATCGACACCGCCATCGACGCCGAGCGCGAACAGGCCGGATTGGCCAGGGAAAAACTTTCGGCCTGGGTCGAACAATCGCAGAAGGTCGCCATCCTGGCCGCATCGATGGCGGTGTCGTTCAGCCTCCTGGCCGGGATCTGGCTGATTCGAGGCGTCAAGAAACCCATCGAAGCCTTGATGAGAGGCACCGACGAGATCGCCACCGGCAATCTGGAATACCGCATCGACCTGGAAAGCCGCGATGAGTTTGCTTATCTGGCCAGCCACTTCAATCAGATGGCGCAAGAGTTGGAGTTTCAGCAACACCGATTGAAAGAGGCTCACGCCGTGCTGGAAGAGAAGGTGGCCGAACGCACGCTCGAACTGCACCAGTTGAATCGTGAACTACAGCGCATGGATCTGGCGCGGCGGGAATTTTTCGCCGACATCAGCCATGAACTGCGCACCCCCATCACCGTCATCCGCGGCGAGGCGGAAGTGACTTTACGGGGCACGGAAGGCGATACGGAAGCGTATAAGGAGGCTCTGCAGCGCATCGTCGAACTGTCGATGCAGTTGGGGAAATTGGTCAATGACCTGCTTTTTCTCGCCCGCGCCGAAACGGCCAATATGCAATTCGAGTGGGAAAAGCTGGATCTGGCCGAACTGGTGAGCAACGCGGTCGAAGATATTCAGGTGCTGGCGCAGGAAAAGTCGATTTCCGTCGCCCTGGAGGCTCCCTCCATTCCCTTATGGGTGCAGGGCGACAAGCAGCGCCTTCGCCAGGTGTTGTACATCCTGGGCGACAATGCCTGTCGGTATTCGGACCCAGGCGGCCACCTCCAAATCACCTTGCGGGCCGAGGGAAAAGAGGCGATATTCAGCTTCAGTGATCAGGGTATCGGCATACCCAGCCAGGATCTGGAGATCATCTTCGATCGCTACTTCCGCAGCAACAATGCCCGTCATACTCGGGACGACGGCACGGGGTTGGGTTTGCCCATGGCCAAGTCGATCGTGAAAACTCATGGCGGCCGAATCGCCGTCACCAGCGCCGAAGGTTCGGGTTCGACCTTTACCGTCACCTTGCCGCTGGCGGCGATGGAAGCGCAGCCCGAACGGCCGAATATGCCTACAACCCCTGTGATCCCTCTTCATGAACGAAACCTATCATAAGCCCGACGCCTCACTCGATGGGAGGTACATGCACATTCTGTTGGTGGAAGACGACGAGCGCATCGTCGAGTTCATTCGGCGCGGGCTGAAAGCCGAGGGCTACACCGTCGAGGTGGCCCGCAGCGGTCAGGAAGCCCTGCCACTGGGGACGGAAGGAATGTTTCAGCTCATCATCCTCGATCTGGGCTTGCCCGATCTCAATGGCAGGCAGATCTGCGAAGGCTTGCGTAGCCAGGGCGTGGATACCCCCATCCTGATGTTGACCGCCCGGGACACGGTGCAGGATAAAGTGGTCGGATTGCGCGCCGGGGCGGATGATTATATGACCAAGCCTTTCGCATTCGAGGAACTGCTCGCGCGGATCGAGGCGCTATGTCGCCGTCGGGGCGGGGAGATCAAGTCGGAGCCTCAGGAATTGCGCGTCGCGGACCTGGTGTTGAATCGGGAGACCCATGAAGTGCGGCGGGGAGAAAC
>JAQTSI010000279.1 GCA_028711365.1 Methylococcaceae bacterium | reverse complement strand
ATGAAGAGCCTGCGCGAAGCCTTAAGACGCCTGCGCGAAAGTGAGGCGATGTATCGGAATGTCTTCGACAACGCGGGGGACATCATTTTTACCGTCGACCAGGATACGATTCTGACCTCGCTCAACCCGGCCTTCGCCAAAGTGAGCGGCTGGCCTGAGGGAGAATGGACGGGCAAGTCTTTCGTTCCCCTGGTTTCCCGATCGGATTTGCCCATGGCCGACCGCGTATTGCAGGGAGTCCTGCAAGGACAGGCCATCGAGCCCTTCGTATTGCATGTGTTGAAAGCCTGCGGCGAGTACTTCGTCGGCGAATTATCCGTCACCCCTATCAAGCAAGACGGCGGTGTGATCCTGCTCGGCATCTGCCGCGACGTGACCGAGCGCAAGAAGATGGAGGAGGCGCTACGCGAATCCGAACAGCGCTTCCGCGCCATCTTCGATACCGCGCCCGATGGCATCTTCACGGTATCCGCCGAGGGCAAGTTTACTTCCTCCAACCCCGCCGTGGCGCAACTGGTGGGCTGGAGCTTCGAGGATCTCGCCGGAAAGCCATATGCGCTATGGATTCACCCCGAGGATCTGCCTAGGGCCAACCAGGTATTCCTCGACATCCTGGCCGGCCAGCCGGGAAAGGTCGAGCTGCGGGTCCGTTCCAAGGCGGGCGGATACCCGTTCATCGAGGTGAGCGCCACTCCCCGATATGAACAGGGCAGCCTGGCGGGCGCGCTCGGTTTTTTCCGGGACATCAGCGAGCGCAAACAGATGGAAGAGATGGTCAGGAATCTGAACGAGGCGCTGGAACTCAAGATCCAGGAACGGACCCGGCAACTTTTGCAGGCCCAGGAAGAGTTGATCCGCAAGGAGAAATTGGCGGTGCTCGGCCAGGTGGTCGGCAGCGTCGGCCATGAGCTACGCAACCCTTTGGGGGTGATGAACAATGCGGTGTATTACCTGCAAGCCGTGCTGGCTGATGCGGACCCGACCACCCGGGAATATCTGGATATCATCCGCGAAGAAATCGCCGGCGCCGACCGCATCGTGGCGGATCTGCTGGATTCGGTGCGCACCAAGCCGCCGCAAACCCAGACCGTGAGCATCGCGAATCTGATCGAGCAGACTCTGATCAAACTCACCATCCCCGCCGCCGTGGAACTCAGACGGGATATCCCCGAATCGATTCCTCCCCTCCGGGTGGACCCGATGCAGATGCAGCAGGTGTTCCGCAATCTGATCTGCAATGCCATCGACGCCATGCCGGAAGGCGGCATCCTGGAGATTCGGGCCTTCGAAAACCCAGTGGTGAAGACCCTCAGCGTCAGCGTGCGGGATACTGGTGTCGGTGTCGCCGAGCAGGATTTGCCCAAGCTATTCCAGCCCTTGTTCACCACCAAGGCCCGCGGCATCGGTCTGGGGCTGGTGGTGGTGAAGAACCTGACCGTGGCCAATGGCGGCAGCGTGGAAGTGCAAAGCGAGCCGGGCCAAGGCGCCCTGTTCACCATCACCCTGCCTTGCGATCATTCGACGGAGAAAATGGCATGATCCACATGATGAAAGGGCATCAGTCGCCGCGGGGGAGATCGCATATCGCCACCGTCCAATGGGTCTATCTGATCGTCGCCCTGTTCGTGGCGCTCATCTTTGGCCTAGTGCTGTTTTTTCAATTGCAGATGGATATCAGCGCCGCCATCCGCGCTTATGTCGGCGGCGAAGGGCTGTGGGCCAAAGCGCAGAAGGACGCCATACACAATCTTGAGCATTATGCCGTCTCGGGCGATGAGGCCGACTATCAGAATTTTCTGCGATTGCTTCAGGTGCCGTTGGGCGATAAGCAAGCGCGACTGGAAATGCAAAAACCCGACCCCGATCTGGATGTCGTCCGCGAGGGATTGATCCAGGGACGCAATCACCCGGCGGACATCGACAATGCCATCTCCTTCTTTCGCCGCTTCCAGTATACCAAGTATATGTCCGAAGTGATCGCGCACTGGACCGAGGGCGACCGTCTCATCGATGAACTGCAGGAGTTGGGCGAGAGTTTGCATGTAGCGATCGCTTCGGGACAGGACGGTAGCGGGGAAACCCGCTCGCTGCGCGAACGACTGGATGGCATCAACCGACGGGTGACGGAAGAGGAGGATCTATTCTCATCGACGCTGGCGGATGCATCGCGCTGGGCCAACGAGGTTTCCCGCCAGTTCGCCTATTCCACCGCATCCCTGTTCGCCGTGATCGGCATCTTCCTGTCCTGGCCCATCATCACTCGCATCCGCCTCACCGAGAACGCTGTGGCCGAGAGCGAGGAACGCTATCGCAGCATATTCGAGCAGGTCAGCGACATCATCTACACCATCGAATCCGATGGGACGTTCTCTTCCATCAGCCCCTCCTGTCAACGAATGTTGGGCTGGTCGCCAGCCGAGTGGATAGGCCGGCCGTTTTCGCTCATCGTCCACCCGGATGATCTGTCTGACATGCAGGCCTTGTTCATGCACGCACTATCGGGGGAACCCCTGCCCATCTTTCAGGTGCGCATCCTGACCCAGCGCGGCGGCTATCTGGAGGCGGAGATCGCCGCCAATCCGGTCCACCGTGGTGGCTCTTTCGCCATTCAGGGCGTGGTCCGCGATCTGACCGAACGCAAGCGCTGGGAAGCGGAAATCCGCAAGCTGAACGAAGCGCTGGAAGCCAAGGTGAAGGAAAGAACCCGGCAACTGCTGAAAGCCCAGGAAGAGCTGATCCGCAAGGAGAAGCTGGCGGTGCTCGGCCAGGTGGCCGGCAGCGTGGGCCATGAATTGCGCAACCCCCTGGGAGTGATGAGCAATGCCGTGTATTTCCTGCAGATGGTGTTGTCGGATTCGGATGAGACGGTCAAGGAGTATCTGAATATCATCCGGAACGAGATCGTAGCGTCCGAGCGTATCGTGTCGGATTTGCTGGATTCGGTGCGCACCAAGCCGCCCCATCTGGAAAGGGTGGGGGTTGCCGAACTGATCGGCCAGAGCCTGAGCAAGTATACCATCCCCTCCACGATCACTCTCAGTCTGGAGATTCCCGAAGCGTTGCCGCGGCTCCTGGTCGATCCGCTACAACTCCAGCAGGTGTTGTGCAACCTGATCAGCAACGGCGTCGACGCCATGGAGGCGGGGGGCGCCATACAGATCCGCGCATCCGAAAACCCGCAGGAAAAAACGATCACCATCCGTGTGAGCGATAGCGGTACCGGCATCGCACCGGAAAATCTGGACAGGTTGTTTCAACCGCTGTTTACTACCAAATCGCGCGGTATCGGACTAGGCTTGGTGGTGGTAAAGAACTTGACTCACGCCAACGGCGGCAGGGTGGAAGTGCAAAGCGAAGCCGGGCAGGGCACCACGTTTTCCATCATCCTGCCCGCGATTGACGAGAGGGAGAAACAAGATAAATCCACAGATCGGAAAAATGAGCAGGACTGATCTTCGGTCTCCATTTTTGATGCGGGTACTGAAACGGACGATTCGCCGGCTACTCGAGGTGAGTTCGTTCCGATTCATCGTGCTGTTTTTGGTGGTGGCGGTGTTGGTCTCGGTCATGATCGTCTTGACCATCGACTTTGCCTGGGATGGCCGTTTCAACCCCGAGCTGGAGTTTGCGGGGGTGCTGACTCCCTTCCTCGACGGCCTGCTGCTGGTCGTTTTTGTCACGGCGATGTTCGGCGAGATCCGTGAAGAAGCCGATCGGCGCGAGGCGGCGGAGCGCATCCTCAACGAAGCCCAGCGCATCGCCAAAATCGGGAACTGGAGTCTCGAGTTGAAAACCGATACGCTGAACTGGTCGGAAGAAGCCTTTCGGATTTTTGAGATCGATTCGCCTCATTTTGGGGCATCCTATGAGGCTTTTCTGGATCTCGTCCATCCGCAGGATCGCGAACGGGTCAACGAGGCTTATCGTCGCTCCCTGAAAGACAAGGGCCCCTATCAGATTTCTCATCGCCTGCTGATGAAGGACGGGCGAATCAAGCAAGTGCTCGAACAGGGCGAGACTTTTTATGATCCGAGCGGTGAACCGCTTCGAACCATAGGGACGGTGCAGGACATCACCGCGAGCCAGCAGGCGGAAGACGCCATCCGCAAGCTGAACGAAGAACTGGAGGAAAAAGTCAGGCAACGCACCCAAAAATTGCTGGAGATGCAGGATGAACTGGTGCGCAAGGAGAAATTGGCGGTGTTGGGGCAGGTGGCCGACAGTGTAGGCCATGAGTTGCGCAACCCGCTCGGCGTCCTCAGCAACGCGGTGTATTTTCTCAAAACCGTGTTGCCGGAGAGTGACGAGACCGTTTGCGAGTACCTGGATATCATGAATGGTGAAATCGCCAATGCGAACCGCATCGTCTCCGAACTGTTGGATGCGGTCCGCAACAAGCCTTCGCATGTTCAGTCCATCGCCGTGAAGGAACTGATCGATCTGGCGCTGAGGGAGTGCAACATTCCACCGCAGATCCAGGTGATCCGGGATTTCTCACCGCAGTTGCCGTCCCTCCAGGTCGACATCAATCAACTGCAGCAGGCGCTGCGCAACCTGGTGGGCAATGCGGTGGAGGCGATGCCCGGCGGCGGCGAGCTGGAATTCGATGCTTTCGAGGATGAGGCTTCGAACACCCTCAGTCTCTCGGTTCGCGACAGCGGCATCGGCATTCGGGAGGAAAATATGGGCAGCTTGTTTCAGCCCCTGTTCACCACCAAATCGCGTGGCATCGGCTTGGGTCTGATGGTGGTCAAGAATCTGACCGAGGCCAATGGCGGCAGGGTGATCGCGCATAGCGAGTGGGGCAAAGGCTCCACCTTCACCTTGATATTGCCGATCGACCAATCGCTTCGTTGCAAGAGAGAGGAAGGATGAAAATACTGGTAGTGGATGATGATCAACGCATGGTGAAGACTACCTGCGATATCCTGCGTATCAAGGGCTTCGAGCCGGTGTCCGCTTTCTCGGGGGAGGAGGCTTTGGAAAAACTCGAATTAGACAAGCCTGACTGCGTCTTGATGGACATCAAGATGCCCGGTATCAGCGGGGTGGAAGCGTTGAAACGGATGAAAGCGAAATATCCCAGCCTTCCCGTGATTCTTGCCACCGCCTACGCCATGGACGATCTGGTGGAGGAAGCCAAGAGCCACGGGGCTTACGCCGTTTTGACCAAACCCATCAATTTCCAGATGATCCTGGCTTTCTTGAGCCTGTTGCACCAGGATGAAAGCGTCCTGGTGGTGGATGACGACCCCAATTTTTGCAGAACGCTGAAGGATGTACTGGCGTTGCGCGGCTACCGGGTGGAGACCGAAACCGAGCCTTCCAAGGTGATCGGCCACATGCAGGATAATTACAAATTGGTGGTGCTGCTCGACATCAAGCTGGGCAACGTGGACGGCACGACGGTATTGCAGAACATCCGCGATAAATTTCCGACCAAGCCGGTCGTCCTGGTGACCGGTTATCGCGACGAGGTGGCTTCCTCCATCGAAAAAGGGCTCAAGATCGGCGCCTACGCCTGTCTTTACAAACCCTTCGAAACGGAGTCGCTGATCCGATTGATCGAGGAGATCCGCGCCAAGAAATATCAGGAAGTGCTGGGGGGCATGAAACCGAGTGAAAGCCATGCACACCAAAACCCCTAGGGTGGATGCCCGGCCGATCAGCGATGGATGCCCTCATGAAACATAACGCCAAACCCCGGATCCTGGTGGTGGACGACGATCAGAATTTACGCAAGACGCTGACGGATATCCTGAGGCTGAAAGGCTATGAACTGGCGGTAGCCAAGGATGGGGAGGAAGGTATCGCACAGGCGCGGCAGACTTTCTTCAATCTGGCGCTGATCGATCTCAAGCTCCCGGATATGTCCGGGCTCGAGGTGATGGGGCGGATCAAGACCATCACGCCGATGACGGAAGCCATCATCCTGACCGGTTATGCCTCCCTGGATTCGGCGATCGAGGCCACCAACAAGGGAGCGTTTTCCTATCTGCTGAAGCCTTACCAGGTGGAGGATCTGCTGCTGCACATCCGTCATGGCATCGACCGGCAGAAGGCGCAAGAAGAGATTCTGCGCCTGGCCTCCCATCCACGGCTGAACCCCAATGCCGTGATCGCTCTCGATCTGGGAGGGGAGGTGGTCTACCTCAATCCGGTGGCGGAAAAACGGTTTCCCGAATTGGCGTAGATGGGTTTCGACCATTCCCTGCTGAAAG
>JAQTSI010000278.1 GCA_028711365.1 Methylococcaceae bacterium | reverse complement strand
GCTCGTCGTTCCGGCAGGGATCGCCGGAATCCAGACGCTCGGGATGACTTGCGGAGTAACGTCCCTGTCGACTGGATACCGGCGATCCCTGCCGGTATGACGGCTTAATTCAACAATATTGAGGGTTAGAGCCTGTTAAAAAACCACCTCCCGAATTCTGGGGCTTCACTCCCTGAATCCTTCGTCTTGTCTGCCCTGAACATCGCAGAGCGTGTTGAAAAACCCGCTCTAGGGTGGGGGTTGAACGCTGATGGTACAGCGGCGCTTCTGGATACGGCGAATCTCTACCCCCATCCCAACGTTCAGGCTGGACTATCCCTGTCCAGCCCCCTCCGGGCGGCTGCGCCGTGCAAAATGGCTGTCCTGCCATTTTGTCCCCCTGCAAGGGGGAAGGAGTTGATTTTTCTGCACTTTGCAGACTTGTGTAGATACCCATGCCAAGAGGGGGAAGGTTTCAATGAATCAGGCGGAAGTGGGGAAATACCCGACTACCAAACCGTTTAATGGATCGGGCAAGGCGCGAGTGTCAGCGTCAGGGCGCCGATGCAAGCCTCCTCGGAAGGATCTACATGCCGGCTGTCGCGACCGCTGTTGGCAAAGGCCACGTAAGGAAACGTCTCCTGATAAGTGCGGTCGTTGTTGTTGACGCCATCGGCCAGCTGATTGTTGGGCGATACGTTGAACGCCGGATTGAGCACCCCGGCCACCGCCCGCAAGGAAATGTCCGTCACATCGTCGGAAACCCGTCGTCCGTTGGGATACCCGGCGTTGTCACCGGCCAGGAAAGCCAGCCTATTCCTGGCGGCTGCCGGGGTCGGGGGAATGCCGGTGTTGAGCCGAAGCAGATCCGCCAACGGCCCGGCCTGGGCCGCTGTGCAACCGGGACAAATAGGCGCGGCATAGAACACCAAGGGGGCCAAATCCAGGCGCGGGGGTGTAGGGATGGTGACCGCCCCGCCATAGACCGCGTTGATGGCCCGCGCCAACAACGGATCTAGCAAGTAGGACGAAAACTGCGCATCGTCCTTCGGCTCGCTCATGCTGAATTTGTTCTTGTCACCCGTGCCGATCAACAACTCGTTGATGAGAGGATTGCCCATGCGCTGAATCTGCACGAAGCTGGTCGACAAGGCCGACTTGCCTCCCGGCTGCGAAGGCAAGGTCTTGATGCGCGGTCTGGAAGTCGTCGCATAGGTGCCTATCACCCCCTTCGCATCCCCCGCCCCGTGCAATGCCCCGTCGCTAGTCAACAGCGTGATGGGCAACTCGATGGCGATGGTATTGACGTTAAACCCGGAGACGTCATCGGCGGAAAAATTTCTGGCTTGCTCCGCGTCCTGACTCGGTGTGAATACGGCCGCTATGCCCGATCCGAAAGCACTGGGGCGATAGTTGATCGAATCGAAGGTGGCCCCGAGGTCGATATAGAACGGGTCGTCCACCGTCCCGGCGAACACTTTGACGCCTCCGCCCAAATCGTAAATGCCCTGCCGGGCCAGACCCGCATAATCCGGCATGGTCCGGGGGCCGACATTGGACGGAACCGCGATCAGTTTCCTGCCGGCGGAAAGATCGAAGGTCCGTGCGCCGGCGCCGTGGCCTTTAAGCAGGGTCACGGTGTAGGTCTGACGCAATCCCAACCCCGCCGAACCCAGGCCGTCCAAGGCGGTGATGGCGGCTGGGACGATCGGGGTTCCAGGAGGGATCGGACTGGGCGAATTGGCGGGGGCAGGAACACCACTACCCGCGCCGATGAAACCGGTGAACACGCCCGGCAACCGGACTTCGGTCTTGAACCGGAATTGGATGCGGATGTCTTCGTCGGCGTCAAAATTATTGTCGACCTTCATCTCATAAAGGATTTCCGGATCGAAGGGGAAATAGTTGGGGCCGTTGGAAGGTTCCAGCACGGGATCGACATTCAGGATCATGGTCACTTTGGTCGGATCGTCGTAGCTGACGAACGCGAACCAGTCGGTGATGTCGGCTTTGGTATCGAGCGCGGTGAGCGGGGCTTCGCGATGGTTGGCGGACCAGGCCGCGGGCATGACGGCTATGCTCAAAGCGGCGAACAGGATCGAAGCGATCCAAGATTGGCAATGGAAGGAATTAGGCATGGTACTCTCCGTGGGATGAAGGGTTTGTGTGGACCGAGGAGCGAACCCGGCGGATCATGATGAGCGAGACAACCGAACCCGCCCGATCAGCCAGGAGGCCCAAGGCAGGATGAGGAACCAGGGGGCGGGGACAGGCACGAGCGAGACGCCGATGGTGGGATTGGAGGCGGTAGCCTGGCGGATGAGATTGCCTGCACCGCCGGTAAAATCGACGGTCACCAGCGCATCCTGCACCGAAGTCGCATCGATCAGATTGAGATTGGTGGTCACGAGGGTGAAATTGGTGCCGGGATCCAGCAGGGAAAGCACCAGCCGATCCGGATCGCCGCCGGCAAACCGATGGCTGAAATCCAGGCTGAAATGCACGGTGTTGCCCAGGACCAGATCCTGCAGGAATTGGCCCAAACCGCCTGTGTCGCTGAGGGTGAAACTTCCGCCGCCTTCGACGCACGAGAGCGAGCAATCGTGGGCTTGGAGGGTTCCGTCCGTGGTCAGACCAGCAATCGTGGCCTGGTTGTCGTCGGTCAAGTCGCCGTCCAGCAGCGAGAACTCCAACCGGGCGTTCGTCCCGTTCAAGGCGCGGGTGTCGAGGTCGACCGACAAGGCAAAGGCCGGGTTTGCCGCGACCGCGCTCAACAGGGCGAGGGACAAAGCCTTAAAGGGCGAGAGATTCCGCCCCTGGCTCATCGGCCCAGGGGCGGGAAGGGGGGTGTTACGGGGTACTTTCATCGGACTCTCCTGTTTTCATGGGTTTCGTGAATAGATACGAAGCGCGATGAAAATTGGATGAATCCCAGGAAGGCGATTCGGGCTAAAACCGCAAGGCCGAAGCCGGATTATGAATCCTTGATCCGGCGGTGGGAGTGAATGTATCTCCCCGGAAATCCGCCAATCTCCGGGGATTGCGGGGCTTCTGCCGGCTTTTCACGACAGGACGATGCGTGGAAGAGGGACACAGATTCGGCTTTCAGTCCCGTTCTTGCTAGGCGGGAGGCCGGCAAAATTCATTCCGGGTCGATGCCAGGGCAATGAAAAGGCAATCGCTTTCGGCCACCACGTCGTCATGGAGGGTGCCCGGTTCGGCGCGGCAATAATCGCCCACGCCCAGCCTATGTCCGCTCAAACGGATCTGTCCCGACAGCATGTACAGTTCTTCGAGATCGGCATGCCGATGTCGAGGGTAGATGCTGCCGGCCTCCATGCTGACCAGGTTGCTGGCATAGTGGCGACCGGCATCGTAAAACAGGGTTTTTTTGCGGATTCCGGGAATACCGGTTTCCTCCCACGGTTTTTGCCGGCCATGCACCAGCAAAATTCCCTGTCCCAGCAAGACTTCCGCGGGCAATGGCGATTCCTTGGCCTCTGCCGGCAAGCGGGACAACAAGCGTTCGCGCAAGGAAGGCGGTGGGGTTTTGGAAGGGATGACTTCGAGGAGACTCGTTGCGATGTCACCGAATCTCGAAACCAGGGACTCCGCCTCACTGTCTACCTTCATGCGAGATTCGAACGCACGGCGTGCCGACTCCTCCAACAGGCCGAGGGCGTAAAGGGCGGCCAATTCCTGCAATTCTTCGGGCTCAGATGGGCTCATGGTTTCTCGTGACTGTTCATGTCGGCCTGTTCGCCCAATAATCGACTCAGACGGGCCATCCCCGACCGGATATGGCTCTTCACCGTTCCCAGCGGCATGTCGCAATACTGTGACATTTCGGCCTGGCTCAACCCTTTGAAAAACGCCAGGGTCAGTTTCTGCCTTTCGACTTGGGGCAGTTGGGCGAGGCAGGCCCGCACTCGGCGGCTGCGTTCGGACGAAAGCAGCACTTCATCCGGCCCTTCCCCCGGATCGATGAGTTCATCGGCCAGATCGTCACTGTCAAAAAAGTTGGGAGCCCGCCTCATCGATCTCAGACGGTCGATGGCCCGGCTTCTGGCCATCATCATCAGCCAAGCCAGGGGACTGGCCCTCTCGGCCTGGTATTTGCCCGCTTCTTGCCAGACCTGGAAAAAAGTATCCAATGCCACCTCCTCCGCCTGACTTACATCCTCGAGGATAAAGCTCACCAAGGCAAAAACCTTGCCGCAGGTCCTGTCGTAGAATGCGGCCATGGCGGTTTCATCGCCCTGGCAGATCGCGGCAAGCAAGCGTTCGAGTTCGAACTCCGGGGATTGTTCTGACAAACCAGCATTCCCTCTTATTGTTTCAATACGAAAAAGGCAACGGAATGGATGCCGCCTTGTGGGCCACACACTTGGGCCAGTCTAACCATTCATGCCGACAATTCAATAATGAGCCTGAACACCCAATCGGGTTTACGCTTGCCTCGAAGATGCGCTTAACGCTGGCTAGCGATTTTTCCCGTCACAGAAACTTAACATAAGGAGTATATTTTAGCAGTTGCTAACTATCCCTCTACCGAAGCCCATGGCTCAAGCAGCTCCCTCTATCGAACCGTCCACGGCCCACTGGGTCACCTTGGTTCATGCCTCAAGCCCGGGCCGCTTGCGGCTGAATGTTCAAGGTTTGTACCGCTCGCCAAGCCTGAAGGCGGAATTGGAAACCAGCCTGAGTCAGCACGCTCAAATCGAAACCGTGAGCGCCAACCCGCTGACCGGTAACATTCTGGTAAAATTTTCGCCCGACCTGGAAGCGGCGAAGATCCTCGAAGAAATCGAGCAGCGGGTGCTTCTGTTATTCGCAGATCGTCCCATTCCGGCCGGCAAACCCTCTCCCGCTACGCCGCGCCAAGCCCCGGAACCTGCCGCAGCAAAGCGAAGCTGGTTCAAATTCGAACGCACGCAAGCCCAGGTTTCCACACAGACCACAGCGCCTCCGGCGCAAACCTGGCATATTCTCGATGCGCAGAAAACTTTACGGCGGCTGGAAACCTCCCCGGATGGGCTTTCGGTCGAGGAGGCCGGCCATCGACTGCAGATTTACGGCTATAATCGGCTGGCCGAGAGCAAGCGCCGTTCTGCCCTGCAGATTTTCGCCGAACAAATCGCCAATCCCGCCATGGCCATGCTCGGCGTATCGGCGGTGGTGTCGGTGGCCACCGGTGGATTGATCGATGCCGTGGTGATCGTCAGCGCGGTGCTGCTCAACGCCATCATCGGTTATGTGACGGAAAATTCTTCGGAACGCACCATCAACGCTTTGGGCAGCATGAAGCCCACTCACGCCCAGGTCATCCGGGGCGGCAGAACGATCAAAATTCCCGTCGAGGAAATCGTCATCGGTGATCTCTTGGTATTGACGCCGGGTTCCTATGTCTCAGCCGATGCGCGGCTCATCAATAGTAGCCGTCTCACCGTCGATGAATCGGCACTGACCGGCGAATCGCTGCCGGTGGGCAAGCATTGGGACTTCATCGCACGGGAAGACACCCCGCTGGCCGATCGCAAGAATATGCTGCACATGGGCACCATCGTAACCGGGGGCAGCGGCCAGGCGGTGGTCGCGGCGACAGGCCATTCGACCGAAATTGGCGTCATCCAATCCCTGGTCGGCGAAGTGAAACCGCCCGACACGCTGTTGCAGCGCCAACTCGACGAACTGAATACGAATCTGGCGACGGTGTGTGGGGCGCTTTGTGTCGGCGTTTTCGGACTGGGCGTGTTGCGCGGCTACACCTGGCTGCAAATGCTGTCTTCTGCGATTTCATTGGCCGTTGCCGCCATCCCGGAAGGCTTGCCGGCAGTGGCCACGACGACCTTGGCCATCGGTATCCGCAACTCGCACCGTGAAAAAGTCCTGATCCGCCAGTTGGGGGCGGTGGAGAGCCTGGGTTCGGTCCAGGTGATCTGCCTGGACAAGACCGGCACGCTGACCCTCAACAAGATGAAGACGGTGTCGATACACACCGCCGGGCCTAGCGTCTCCATCGCCGACGAACGCTTCGAAGCGGAAGGCTGCCTCATCGCCCCGCTGGAACAAGCCGAACTCAAACAGTTGCTGCGCATCGTCTGTCTGTGCAGCGAAGTCAAAATCACCGGCTCCGGGTCTCGTCCGGCGCTGGAAGGCTCGCCCACGGAAAGCGCCCTGATCGACGCCGCCATCAACGCCGGGGAAGATGTGCCAACCTTACGGGCAGCCCATCCCCTGCTGAAAA
>JAQTSI010000277.1 GCA_028711365.1 Methylococcaceae bacterium | reverse complement strand
CGGGTCGAGTTCGTTCGTGCCTGCGAAGATGCGGTTCATCGGGATATTGATGCTGCCTTCGATGTGACAGTAGCCAAATTCGTGCGGATCGCGCACGTCCAACAGCAGCGGATGAGTCTCGCCTATTTTCAAACGTTTATAAAGTTCCACGGGGGAGATTTGTTGCATGCGATGGATCGTCGGTTGGCTGGGTTGATGACGGGGGCTGCCTTGAGACGGCCGGGCTGAATCCGGCTGCCTCAAGACCAGGCAATCAAGGTGTGATGCCCTGCTCCTGCATGGCGCGCAGCACGGTTTGGCCGATATGTGCGGGGTTGCGGGCGACATACAGGCCGAGTGCCTCCATGGCGTCCATCTTGGCGCTAGCGGTATCGGCCTCGCTGGCGATGATGGCGCCGGCATGGCCCATGCGGCGGCCCGGCGGGGCGGCTAGCCCTGCGACGAAGCCGACCACCGGCTTTTTCATGTTCTCCTTGGCCCAACGCGCCGCCGCCACTTCCTGCGGTCCACCGATTTCGCCGATCATCACCACGATTTCCGTTTCCGGGTCGGCCTCGAAGGCTTTCAGCACGGTGACGAAGTCGGTGCCATTGATGGGGTCGCCGCCGATACCCACCGAGGTGCTGATGCCCAAGCCCAGAGCCAGCATCTGTTCGGTCGCTTCGTAGTTCAGTGTGCCGGAACGGGAAACGATGCCGACCTTGCCTTTCTGATAGATATGCGAGGGCATGATGCCGACCTTGCACTCACCGGGCGTGATGATACCGGGCGTGTTGGGGCCGATGAGGATCGCATCCTTGCCGACGCGGTACCGTTGCAGGCGAATCATGTCGTGGATCGGAACGCCGTCGGCGATGGTCACCACGACCTTGATGCCGGCGTCGATGGCTTCCATCAGCGCATCGGCGTTGAACGGCGGAGGAACGAATACGGCGGAGACATCGGCGCCGGTGGCCGCCACGGCTTCGGCCACGGTGTCGAACACCGGCAGCCCCAGATGCGTGCTGCCGCCCTTGCCGGGGGTCACCCCGCCGACCACGTGGGTGCCGATACTCATGGCGTCCTGGGCATGGAAGGTGGCGTGCTCTCCGGTGAAGCCCTGGAAGATGACCTTGGAATTTTTATTAACGAATACGCTCATGGCGGCTTATCCTTTGACGATGGCTACGGCCTTGGCCGCTGCGGCATCCAGATTTTCGGCGGTGATGAACTTCAGGCCCGATTCGGCCAGGATCTTGCGGCCTTCCTCGACATTGGTGCCGGCCAGGCGCACGATCAAGGGCACCTTGATTTGCAACGCATTGCAGGCCTGGATCAACCCCAAGGCGATCCAGTCACAGCGGTTGATGCCGGCGAAGATATTGACCAGGATGGCCTTGACGTTGGGATCTTCCAGCACGATGCGACAGGCATTGGTGACTTTCTCCGGCGAGGCGCCGCCGCCCACATCCAGGAAATTGGCCGGACGTCCGCCGTGCAGGGTGATGGCGTCCAGGGAAGCCATGGCCAACCCCGCGCCATTGACGATGCAGCCGATGTTGCCGTCCAGGGCGATATAATTGAGGCCATGGCCGGAGGCTTCGACTTCTTTCGGGTCTTCCTCGGCCAGATCGCGCATCTCGGTGATGGCCTTTTGGCGATACAGGGCGTTGTCGTCGAAGTTGAACTTGGCGTCCAGCACCATCAGCTTTTCTTCTTCACCCAAGGTCACGACGGCCAGCGGGTTGATTTCGGCCTGCAGGGCGTCCCGATCTCTCAGGCAGCGATAAAGGGATTTTATCAATTTGACCGCCTGCGGCATCAGCTTGCCTTTCAGTCCGATGGCGGTGGCCACCTTGCGACACTGGAAATCCCGCAAGCCGATGGCCGGGTCGACGACTTCCTTGATGATCTTTTCCGGCGTGGCTTTGGCCACTTCCTCGATGTCCATGCCCCCTTCGCTGGAAGCGATGATGGTGATTCGCTGGGTTCCGCGATCGATGACCAGCCCCAGATAATATTCCTTCTTGATCTGGCTGGCCTGTTCGATCCACACCCGCTGCACCACCGAGCCTTCCGGGCCGGTCTGATGGGTGACGAGGTGGGTGCCGATCAGGCTGTCGGTGGTCTTGCGAACGGCTTCGATGGTATCGACGACTTTCACGCCGCCGGCCTTGCCGCGGCCACCGGCATGGATTTGCGCCTTGACCACCCAGCGTTCGCCGCCGATTTCCTCGGCCACCTGCGCCGCCTGCGCGTCCGAATAAGCGACGCCGCCGATCGGTGTCGGCACGCCATAGGATTTCAGCAATTCCTTTGCTTGATACTCATGGATATTCACGGGGTTTAAGCTCCTCGATGATGTAGGGTGAGTTAGCGAAGCGTAACCCACCATTCGGGGGAATTGGGTGGGCTATGGCCTTCGGCCTGACCCACCCTACGAATAGCGGCTTTCGATCTGCTTCATCTGACGCACCACGTTTTCCGCCATGCGGATGGAGGCGGCGTCGATCAAGCGCCCGTCCAGGGACACGGCGCCTTTGCCTTCCTTCGCCGCCTGTTCCATCGCTTCCAGGATGCGGTAAGCGCGGCCGACCTCTTTTTCCGTGGGGGTGTAGATCTCGTTGCACAAGGCGACTTGGGACGGGTGGATGGCCCACTTCCCCTCGCAACCCAAGGCGGCGGCGCGCCGTGCGGCGGCGCGGAAGCCTTCCGGGTCGTTGAAATCGCCGAAGGGGCCGTCGATGGGACGCAGACCATAGGCTCTACAGGCGGCGACCATGCGGGAGATGCCGAAATGCCACTGGTCTCCCCAATGGTAGGCGCGCGCTCCGCCATCGTCGGCATCGGTCAGCACGCCGTAATCCGGATTGGCGCCGCCGATGTTGGTGGTGCGGGCTCGCACGGAAGCGGCGTAATCGGCCACGCCGAACACCATGGCCTCCATCCTTTCCGGGCAGCTTCTGGCGATTTCCTCCACGTTGGCCATGCCTAAGGCCGTTTCGATCAAAACATGGATATTGATGGGTTTGTAGCCTTTATAAGCTTCGATCTGCGACAGCAAGGTGGCGACGAAATACACATCGGCGGCCGAGCCCACCTTCGGAATCAGAATGGTGTCCAGCTTGTCGCCGGCGGCCTCGACCACTTCCACCAGATCCCGATAGGCCCAATAAGTGTCCAGGCCATTCATGCGGATGGAGACGGCGCATCGGGACCAGTCGTAAGTGTTCAGTGCTTCGATGATGTTGGCTCGAGCTTGTTCCTTGTCGTCCGGGGCGACGGCGTCTTCGAGATCGAGGAACACGATGTCGGCGCCGGCGTCGGGAGCTTTTTCCAGCATCCGCTTGTTGCTGCCCGGAACCGCGAGTTCACTGCGGTGTAGACGGTTTTTTACAGCCATGTCATGCCTCATTATTATGGGTTGTGCTTGAAGTGTCGGCGAGCACATCCCCTACCTGCGGTTCGTCGCCAGGCTTGCGAGCGTGACCGGAGCGCCGCTTGGGCGCAAAGCTTCACGCGCTGCCAGCTTTTCCCGGCGACACGAAGCCTGCGGGCGATCCTAATGCCTCGTCGGGGCTGGATCAGAGTTCTGGAGTGCTCGTTGATCCGAGTCGAAGTTTCCAAGGCTTGGCTGGGTGGCCGTTGACGAACGGCGCCGTGGCGGGGGCGTATCGGTGCGACTTAATAAATCGCCGACGTGGAAATCGGCACATTATAAACGGATGAGGACGGAATTTCCCCAAAAATTGCGCGGGGCTATTCTTTCAGCCGGAATTGCCGCACAGAAACCATAAAAACATTGTGAGTCTTAGAAATCTTTGCTAGGATTCTCTCGTACAGCAACTCTTTGTTGTTTCGATACAACGGATGCAAATCCATTCTTACGCTTTGAGGGAGGGTAAACCTTATGAAGAAAATCACCAAGATCGGTTTAGTCAGCCTGGTCGCCGTTGCTGCGGCCGCCATGGCTCCGCAGGCGGCTTTCGCGCATGCCAAAAAGCATGTGAAGAAAGGTCATCATCATCATGTCCATCACCATGTCAACTCCCGCACCCATAAGATCACCCATCATACGGTGACGCATACGGGTCGTTATGAACATGCTCCGGCCTATGCGACCGCCGCCGAAGTGGCAGCCCTGCGCGCCGAACTGGCCAAGGCCCGCGCCGAAAACAAGTCCGAGGTGAGAGCCGTATCCGAAAGGACTGCCGCCGCTGACGCCGCCGTCGAAGCCAAGTTGGCCCAGCACGAAGAGGATACCGTGAGCAAGAACACCCTGTTCTTCCGCGGTGGTTACACGCAGATGGAACATCCCCGTCATAACGAGTTGCTGACCACCCACGATTTCCTGACGCCGGGGTACAATCGCAACGAGGGTGAAGGCTGGTATGTAGGCGCCGGGTTGGATCACCGCCTGAGCAACAATTTCTGGGGTTTGACCGACCTGGTCGCCGTCGACGGCGAAGTCATGTTCGAGTACAAGAACTATGGCTCCAGTTCCAACGGTCTGGTCAGTTCTTACGGCGCTGCCGGTGTCATTCCGAATGGCGGCGTGGGCGGCAACATGAAGAACCAGATCACCCAGTTCACCCTGACCGCTTCGCCGAAGCTCAAGTTCAACACCGGCACCCCGATCACTCCGTGGATCATCCCGTTCGGTCTGGGCATCCATGTCATCTCTCCGCCTTCCAGCGGCGTCACCGTGCTGAATCCGGGCCTGATGGTAGGCGCCGGCGCCGAAGTCGCCCTCATGAAGAGCCTGGTGGCCGGTATGGATTTCCGCTATCACTTCACCGGCGACGATCTGCGAATCAGATCGGCAAACAACTTGCTGAACCGGGTCAATACCGATGGTCTGACCACCGGCGCATATCTGGGCTTCAAGTTCTAAGACTTGCCGCTCGGCTTCGCTTTGAAGAGGGGGGAATCATCCCCCCTTTTTTTATCCGCTTTTCCCACGCTTTACGCTATCAACCTTGCCCGATGGGTATCACGGATCGATCCCATCATCCCCAGGCTCTTGTCTTGTGCTAGTCTAAACGACTTTCCAGGATATCCTTCATCTAGCCGGTCATGAAAGCGCTTTTTCCTCCCATCGAGCCCTACGCCGTCCATAGTCTGGTTGTCGATGGAGGCCATAGCCTGTATGTGGAGGAATGCGGCAATCCCGCAGGAATCCCAGTGATTTTCCTGCACGGCGGACCGGGATCGGGCTGCAAGCCCTATCACCGCAGCTTTTTCGATCCGCAAAAATACCGCATCGTGTTGCTGGATCAGCGCGGATCGGGGCGATCTGTGCCCCATGGCTCGCTGGAGAACAATACCACGGCTCATCTTTTGGCCGATCTGGAGGGGATCCGCATCCAGTTGGATGTGGAACGCTGGCTGCTATTCGGCGGTTCCTGGGGAGCGGCTCTGGCTTTGCTTTATGCCCAGCAATTTCCGCAACGGATCAGCGGCATGGTGTTGAGAGGCAGCTTCCTCGCCCGACAGGGCGATCTGGACTGGTATGTCGTCGATGGCGCCAATCGGATTTATCCCGAGCGCTGGGCTGAACTCCTGGACTCGTTGCAGGGGGAGAACGGTGGCGATTTGATCGGGACCCTCCACGAACAATTGCACGGCGAGGACGAGTTGGCTCAACGCCGCGTCGCTCGCGCCTGGTCGCGCTGGGGAGGACAGGTGGCTTTGGGATCGGCATTCAAACCTTCCGATACGGAAATCCATGTGCCCGTTCAGGTGCTGCATCAGGCGTGGATCGAACTGCATTACGCCTTTCATCGTTACTTCATCGAAGAAAACCAGATCCTGCGCGATTACTCACTCATACCCGAGGTGCCGATCATCCTGCTGCACGGCAGGCTCGATCTGGTTTGCCCGGTGGAAGCGGCTTTCTCCTTACAGCGGCATTTACCCTGGGCGCAGCTTAGGATTTTGCCGAATTCGGGCCATATCGCCGGCGGTGCGGAGATGATCGATGCCCTGGTGATGGCGGCGGAGGAAATGGCGGAGCGTTTGGCTTGAGCGGCAAGAAGCGCTTGATTATCGCCATGACCGGCGCGACCGGCGCCATCTATGGCGTGCGTCTGCTGGAAGTCCTGCGCCAGTTGGGAAATTACGAAACCCATTTGATCGTCTCCAGCGCCGGCTTCATCAATCTTCGCCACGAACTGGACATGGACCGCAGATCCATCCATGCCCTGGCCGATGTGGCCCATGACGTCAACGACGTGGCCGCCAGCATCGCCAGCGGCGCGTTCAAGACCTGCGGCATGATCGTCGCGCC
>JAQTSI010000024.1 GCA_028711365.1 Methylococcaceae bacterium | reverse complement strand
AGGGCGCCTATGGATCGCGCTGAATTGGCGCGATGCCCATCAAAAAGGCGCGGATTATCTCGTCAACTTCTCCTTGCCCGTACCGGTTTCCCGATCTGCGGCGAACTAGGTGCGGTATTCGGCGTTGATCTTAACGTAGTCGTAGGAGAAGTCGCAGGTCAATACCCGCTGGCTCGCATCGCCTCGGCCCAGCACCACACGGACGGTGATGTCGGTTTCGGCCATGACTTTCTGACCGGCTTCTTCCGTGTAGCCGGAGGCGCGGCCGCCGTTTTCGACGATACAGACATCGCCCAGCCAGATGGCGACTTTGCCGATGTCCAGTTCGGGGCAACCGGAACGACCCACCGCCGCGAGGATTCTCCCCCAGTTGGGATCGCTGGCAAAAAACGCGGTCTTGACCAGGGGGGAATGGGCGATGGTCTTCGCCACTTCGCGGGCCTCGGCTTCGGTTCTGGCCTGTTCGACCACGAGGGTCATGAACTTGGTGGCGCCCTCGCCATCGCGCACGATGGCTTCGGCCAACTCGTCGCATACCGCCTGCAGGGCTTGTGCGAAAAGCGGGTAATTCGGGCCATCCTTCCCGATCACCACGCCGGAACGCCCCGTGGCCATGAGCACGCAGGAGTCGTTGGTGGACGTATCGCCGTCCACTGTGATGCAGTTGAAAGAACGATCCGCCGCTTCGGCCAGCAGGGTTTGCAGCAGAGGCTGTTCGACGGCGGCGTCGGTACCGATATAGGCAAGCAGGGTGGCCATGTTGGGCTGGATCATGCCCGCGCCCTTGGCGATGCCGACCAGGGAGACTTCCCCTCCTCTTAGCGCGATCTTGCGCGATACGAGTTTGGGCCGAGTGTCGGTGGTCATGATGGCCTTCGCGGCGCGTTCCCAAGCCTCTTCGTCTAGGGACTCGACGGCCCTGGGCAATGCGGCTTCGATCTTCTCCAGCGGGAGATATTCGCCGATCACCCCGGTGGAGAAGGGCAGTACCTGTTCGGGCCGACCAGCGGTCAATTCGGCGACGACCCTGCAACTGCGGCGGGCGTCTTCCAGGCCGCGCGCGCCGGTGCCGGCATTGGCATTGCCGGAATTGACCAGCAGCCAGCGAGGACTTTGGCCCAAATGCGCCCGCGCCACGGTCACCGGGGCGGCGCAGAAGGCATTGCGGGTGAATACCGCCGCGCAACTGGAGCCTTCGGCCAACTCGATCAACAGGATGTCATCGCGATCGGTACGTTTGATGCCCGCCCCCGCCGCGCCCAGCCTGAGACCACGAACCTTGGGCGAATTTGCAGAATTTTCCATCATTATTGCCTGATCTAAGCCTGCCATCCCTGGAACCTGGATTCCGGCGCTCCCTGCCGGAATGACGTCATAGGACGCTGGTAAAGATACCCATGAATCGCCCTCACCCGCAGGGCATAGGCACCTGCATAAGTCTTCACTCTTTCCCCCTACTAGAGGGAAAGAGTGAAGCGAAAGGGGCCTTGGGATGGTGGGTTGAACGCCGAGTTCCGAGACCCCGTCCCATCATGCGCAGAATTCCATTCAAGACAAATCCTATCGCATTGAATCCCACGACATATTGCCAGCGGATAGCGCCATGTCTAGCTTCTACCCCCATCCCATCCTTCCCCCTGCAAGGCATAGGTATCTACACAAGTCTGAAAGTGTAAGGAAATCAACTCCTTCCCCCTTGCAGGGGGAAGGGTGGGATGGAGGTAGAGACTCGCTGAACCCTGAAGCGCCGCCGACTCATCGGCGTTCAACCCCCACCCTAACCCTCCCCCTGCCAGGGGGGGGGGGTTTGTGTAGATACCCATGCCTGCAAGGGGGAAGGAGTTGATTTACTGGCATTTTCGGACCTGTGTAGATACCTTTGCCCGCAGGGCGAGGGGATCAAATCTTTACCAGCGCGCGGCTTCGGGAATCCGCACTCCCAACCCTTTAATCCAGCTTGCCATGACACTGCTTGAATTTCTTGCCTGAGCCGCAAGGACAAGGATCGTTTCTGCCGACTTTCACGCCTTCGCGCACGAAGGGTTTGGCAGACTCTTCCGGCTTTTCCCCGTCCGGCGCTTGCGGCTCGTCTTCCGCGAGGGCGCTGAGTTCGGCATGCTGATAGTGCATCTCCACGCTAGGACGGTTCTGCTCCTCCATGACCTTGATCTCATCCTCGGTGTGAACCTGAACCTTGGAGATGATGGAAATGACCTCCTGTTTCACGCTATCCAGCATGGACGTGAACATCTCGAACGCTTCGCGCTTGTACTCCTGCTTGGGATCCTTTTGGGCGTAACCGCGCAGGTGGATGCCCATGCGCAGGTGATCCATGGCCGCCAGATGCTCCTTCCAGGCATTGTCCAGCACTTGCAGCATCACCGACTTCTCGAAATGGTGCATGACCCCCGGGCCGATGGCCGAGACCTTGGCCTCGTAAGCCTGTTGCACCTGCTCCTGGATCATCTGCTTGAGTTTTTCCTCGTGCAGGTAATGATCCTCCTCCAGCCATTGCCGCACCGGCACCGTGACGGTCAACTCGACCTCCAGGGCGTCCTCCAGGCCCTTGACATCCCACTGCTCTTCCATGCTATGGGGCGGTATGTATTGCTCCACCATCGCGGCGACCACGTCTTCGCGGATATTGGCGATGGTTTCGGAAATGTCCTCGGCCTCCATCAATTCATCGCGCTGGAAATAGATCACGCGGCGCTGGTCGTTGGCGACATTGTCGTATTCCAGCAATTGCTTGCGGATGTCGAAATTACGCGCTTCCACCTTGCGCTGGGCATTCTCGATCGCCTTGGTGACCCAGGGATGTTCGATGGCCTCGCCCTCCTGCATGCCGAGCTTCTGCATGATGGCGGCCACACGGTCGGAAGCGAAGATGCGCATCAGGCTGTCTTGCAGTGACAGGTAGAAGCGGGTCGAGCCCGGATCGCCCTGGCGCCCGGAACGGCCGCGCAACTGGTTGTCGATGCGGCGGGATTCGTGGCGTTCGGAGCCGACGACATGCAATCCGCCGCTTTGCACCACCGCCTGATGGCGCTGACGCCATTCGGCTCTGGCCTGCTCGATGTCGGCGGGATCGGTCAATCCGCGGCGGCCGATCTCTTCTTCCAGATTGCCGCCCAGCACGATGTCGGTGCCTCGGCCCGCCATGTTGGTGGCGATGGTCACCGCCCCAGGACGGCCGGCTTCGGCGACGATATGGGCCTCCTGCTCATGATGCTTGGCGTTCAGCACCTGGTGTTCGACACCGTTGCTTTTCAGCAAGCCAGACAGGTACTCCGAGTTCTCGATCGAGGTGGTGCCCACCAGCACCGGCTGGCCCTTCTCCACGCAAGCCTTGATGTCTTCGAGGATGGCATCGTATTTCTCCTTCACCGTCAGATAGACCAGATCGCCCATATCCTTGCGAACATTGAGACGGTTGGACGGAACGACCACCACTTCCAGCCCGTAGATCTGCTGGAATTCGAAGGCCTCGGTGTCGGCGGTGCCGGTCATGCCGGAGAGTTTCGAATACAGGCGGAAATAATTCTGGAAGGTGATGGAAGCCAGGGTCTGATTTTCGTTCTGCACCGTCACGCTTTCCTTGGCTTCCACCGCCTGGTGCAGACCTTCCGACCAACGCCGGCCGGTCATGGCGCGGCCGGTGAATTCGTCGACGATGACGATCTGATTATCGCGAACGATATAGTCCACATCCTTCTGGAACAGCACATGGGCGCGCAGACAAGCGTTGATGTAGTGCATCAGGCGGATGTTGATGGCGTCGTATAAGCTCTCGCCCGGTTTGATCAAGCCGTGGTCGGCCAGCATGTTCTCGATTCGCTCGTGACCGGCCTCGGTCAGGAAAACCTGCTTGGCCTTTTCGTCCACGCTGTAATCGCCGGGCCCGTTTTCCTGTTCCTGTTTGCTCAAGCTGGGGATCAGGCGGTTGAACCGATGATAGAGATCGCTGCGGTCCTCGGTGGGGCCCGAGATGATCAGTGGGGTTCTGGCTTCATCGATGAGGATGGAATCCACCTCGTCGACGATGGCGAAGTATCGTTCCCTTTGCACCCTTTGATCGGGGGTGAACGCCATGTTGTCGCGCAGGTAATCGAATCCGAATTCATTGTTGGTGCCATAGGTGATATCGGCGGCATAGGCGGCGCGGCGTTCCTCGTTGTCCAGGCCGCTGACGATCACCCCGGTGCTCAAGCCCAGAAAACCATAGACCCTGCCCATCCATTCCGAATCGCGGCGGGCCAGATAATCGTTGACCGTGACCACATGCACGCCCTTGCCGGGCAGGGCGTTGAGATAAGCCGCCAAGGTGGCGACCAGGGTCTTGCCTTCGCCGGTCTTCATTTCGGCGATCTTGCCATCGTTCAGCACCATGCCGCCGATCAGCTGCACATCGAAATGGCGCATGTCCATGACGCGGCGGGAGGCTTCCCGCACCGTGGCGAACGCTTCCGGCAACAGCGCTTCCAGTTTCTCGCCTGCGGCCAGGCGCTCCCGGTACTCCTGGGTCTTGGCTCGCAGTTCCTCATCCGTCAACTTTTCAAACTGGGGCTCCAGGGAGTTGATCTTTTTGACGATTTTTCTTTTCTTCTTAACCAGCCTGTCGTTACGGCTGCCAATGATTTGTTTGATCAGCTTGCCCAGCATTGTGATTCGATTCCAACCAATGAGAAATTATGTGCGGATGATACCTTAAAACACCCTATTTTAATAATGACAAGCCGGGTTCAAAGCATAGGCAACGGGCAGAAAGCGGATCGAACAGGTAAAATATTCGAACCCATTCATCATTCACTGCTCGAACCTCCATGGTCAGCCGACTGGAATCCCCCCGACAATTTCTCGACCACTCGGGCTTAGGGCCTCTTTTGAAGCGTATCGAAAAACATGGGCAATTGCTGCAGTGGGTGCGTGAGATCCTGCCCGCCGCCCTGGCCGAACATTGCCGGGATTGCCTGGCGCGCGACGACGGGCGGCTGATCCTGTTCACCGATTCGCCGGCTTTTGGCTCGCAACTGCGCTTTCATGCGCCTTCGATCCTGGATAAGCTCAATGCCCAGGGGGACATGACCTTTTGTAACCTGCAAGTGCGCAACCTCTGCCACGAGGCCCCCCCCAAATCCGGCAAGCCGATGCCGCCGATCTCCCCCGCCATCATAGCGATCGTCAAATCCAGCGCCGCCGTCATGCCATCGGACGAATTGAGCGCGGCGCTGGCGCGCCTGGGAACAACCCTGGAAGATTACGCCCAGCGCCACCGCACATAAAAAAAGCCGTTCCAGCCTTTGGCCGGAACGGCTCGTGCCGGGGATCGCTAGCGCGCAGCCTGAATGGTGCGCATATAGGAAATCGGCAGTTCTTCTCCTTCCTGGAAGGTCACGGACTCCCAGGCTTCCTTGTTCTTGAGCAATTCCCGCAGCAGTTGATTGTTGAGCCCATGGCCGGATTTATGGCCGACGAAGGAGCCGATCAGGCTGTGGCCCAGCAAATACAGATCGCCGATGGCATCCAGGATCTTATGCTTGACGAATTCGTCCGCATAGCGCAAGCCGTCCTCGTTGAGGATGCGGTAATTGTCCACCACGATGGCGTTGTCCATGCTGCCGCCCAGAGCCAATCGCCTCTTGCGCAGCGCCTCGATGTCGCGCATGAAGCCAAAGGTTCGAGCCCGGCTGACTTCCTTGACGAAAGAAGTGGAGGAAAAATCGATGCTGGCGGTCTGGTTGTCCTTGTTGAAGACGGGATGATCGAAATCGATGGTGAAACTGACTTTGAATCCGTCGTAGGGTTCGAACTTGGCCCATTTGTCGCCATCTTCCACCATCAATTCCTGCTTGATGCGGATGAACTTCTTGGGAGCATCCTGCTCCTGAACCCCGGCCGATTGGATCAGAAACACGAAAGGACCGGCGCTGCCGTCCATGATCGGCACTTCCGCCGCGCTGACGTCGACATAGGCATTGTCGATGCCCAGTCCCGCCAGGGCGGAAAGCAGATGCTCCACGGTGGAAATCTTGACGTTGCCGTTCACCAGCGTGGTCGACAGGGTGGTTTCGCCGACGTTCTCGGGCCTGGCGTCGATCACGACAGGTTCAGGCAAGTCTACCCGACGGAACTTGATGCCCGTGTTGGGCGCGGCGGGACGCAGGGTCAGATAGACTTTCTGACCGGTATGCAATCCTACCCCTGTCGCTCTAATGATGTTTTTCAGTGTTCTCTGCCTGATCATCGGTTCACCGTTGAATATAGTTGTCCGCAAAGAATAACCAGCATTCCCCTGCGGGGACAAGCATGCAATTGTCGCAGGGGAAAGCCGTGGGGCTTCGTCAATCCGCCTGACGTCTCAAGAAGGCCGGAATGTCGAGGTATTCCAGATCCATCTCTTTCTTGGTTTCGGCCCGATTCTCGTGCTTCGGTTTGTTGCGGATGCTGGTGGGCTTATCCAAGGCGCCGTAGTCTATCTCGCCGGTATTGGTCTTTACAATGCGGATCGGCGTATCGCTCAATTGTCGCTGCGTGGATAAGCCGGTGGCCACCACCGTCACCCGTAGTTCATCCTTGAGTTCGGCATTCACCGACACACCGGCCACCACGATGGCATCCTCGGCCGCGAATTCGTGAACCACATTGCCGACCTCGTTGAATTCGCTCAGGGTCAAGTCATGGCCGCCGGCGATGTTGATGAGGATGCCCCTCGCTCCCTGCAGATTGATGTCGTCGAGCAGGGGGCTGGCGATGGCTTTCTCAGCCGCCTCCTTGGCCCGATTCTCGCCGCTGGCGATGCCCGTCCCCATCATGGCCATGCCCATTTCCGACATGACCGTGCGCACGTCGGCGAAATCCACGTTGATGACCCCCGGATGGGTGATCAAATCGGCGATACCCTGAACGGCGCCCAACAGCACATCGTTGGCGGCCGCAAAAGCCTCGATCAGGCTCACGTTCTTGCCGAGAACCGGCAACAGTTTCTCGTTGGGAATGGTGATGAGGGAATCGACGAACTGGCTCAATTCCTCGATGCCCTTCTCGGCGATGCCGCGGCGTTTCTTGCCTTCGAACTGAAACGGCTTGGTGACCACCGCGACCGTGAGGATACCGGCCTCCTTGGCGATCTCGGCGATCACCGGCGCGGCGCCGGTGCCGGTTCCGCCGCCCATGCCGGCGGTGATGAACACCATGTCGGAACCGCCTAGCACTTCCAGGATGCGCTCGCGATCATCCAAGGCCGCCTGCCTGCCGATCTCCGGATTGGCGCCGGCGCCCAATCCCTTGGTCAACGCGTTGCCGAGCTGAATCACCGAACGCGAATTGACGCTTTTCAAGGCCTGGGCATCGGTATTGGCGCAGATGAAATCCACCCCTTGAATATGGCTGTTCACCATGTGATTCACCGCGTTACCCCCACCGCCACCCACACCGATGACCTTGATGACGGCCTTTTGACTATAGGAATCGGCTATTTCGAATTTCATTTTTTCCACCCGCGTCTTCGTGAGACTTCAATATTGCCTAAAAACTAAAAATTACCTTGAAACCAACTTTTCATCTTGGCCCACATCCCCGTGAAACCCCCACCGGCGAGGGCGCTCCTGTCGCCATGCGGACCATGCTGACGTCCGAACAGCAACAAGCCCGCACCGGTGGCGTAAGCCGGATTGCGGATCACCTCGCTCAAACCGCTCACATGCTGTGGCAGTCCCAGGCGCACCGGCATGTGGAAAATTTCTTCCGCCAGTTCGACCAGACCCTCGACCCTGGCGCTGCCGCCGCACAGCACGATGCCCGCGGCGATCATATCTTCGAAGCCGCTGCGCCGTAACTCCGCCTGCACCAGCAGCAACAACTCTTCGTAGCGCGGCTCGACGATCTCCGCCAAATTGAGTTTGGAAATCTGCCGCGAAGGACGATCGCCGATACTGGGAACCTCGATGGCATCCTCCAATTTGGCCAATTGAGTCAGCGCGCAGGCATACTTCAGCTTGATTTCTTCGGCATGCTGGGTCGGCGTCCTCAAAGCCACGGCGATGTCGTTGGTCACCTGATCGCCGGCGATGGGGATCACCGCCGTGTGACGGATGGCGCCATCGGTGAACACCGCGATATCGGTGGTGCCACCGCCGATGTCGACCAGGCAGACGCCCAGTTCTTTCTCGTCTTCCGCCAGCACGGCATGGGCGGAAGCCAGTTGCTCGAGAATGATATCGTCCACTTCCAGGCCGCAACGGCGGATACATTTTTCGATATTCTGCGCGGCGCTGACCGCACCGGTGACGATATGCACCCGCGCCTCCAGGCGGATGCCGGACATGCCGATGGGCTCTTTGATTCCTTCCTGGCGATCGATCACGAACTCCTGCGGCAGGATATGCAGGATCTTCTGGTCGGCGGGGATGGCTACCGCCCGTGCCGAATCGATCACCCGGTCCACGTCGCCCTGGCTCACCTCCTTTTCCTTGATGGCAACGATGCCATGGGAATTCATGCTGCTGATATGGCTTCCGGCAATCCCGGCATAGACGGAACTGATCCTGCATCCCGCCATTTGCTCGGCATCTTCGATGGCGCGCTGAATCGACTGTACCGTCGTCTCCAGGTTGACCACGACGCCTTTCTTGAGACCGCGAGAGGGAGAACTGCCCATGCCGATGACTTCGATGGAGCCGTCATCCCCGATATCGCCCACGATGGCGGCCACCTTTGAGGTTCCTATGTCCAACCCGACAATCAGGTTTCGATCCGATTTTCTTGCCATGCTTATCAATTCTCTAGCGCCACGAGGGCCTTAGGTTAAAACTGCGTGCCCGGCTGCGGCAGTGCCCCGCTCACCGCCTCGTCCTTCCAGACCACGGCGAGGCCGTTGGTATAACGCATGTCGACCCGCTTCAAGCGGTCCAGATAGTCTTCCCCCAATTGGGGGGCCAGGGTCAGAAAGCGCTCCATCGCCTTGACGGGATCCTGTCGGCCCAAATGAATCTCCAGGCCATTGTTCAGCTTGATGACCCAGGCATGCCGTTTGCTCATGTCGATGGAGGCGATGCGGGCAGGTTCCAGTTTGCCGTTGAGGGTATTCAACATTCCCAACAAATAGGTTTCCGTCCCCGGGGGGCCATAAATCACCGGAAGAGCCGAGAAATCGCCGCTTTCCTCGGGCGAAAACCTTGCTCCAACCGAATTCAGCAAGGCATTCTCCCCCCAACGCGCCACCGCCTTGTGCTCGCGCAGTTGGATCGTCACCGTATCGGGCCAGACTCGGCTCACCCGGACCTCGTCCACCCAGGCGAAAGTGCGAACCGCCCCTTCGATTTCGCCCATGTCCAGCGAGAAATAACCGCCCCGAAGCGACGGCAGCAGAGCCTGATGCAGCTTGTCCACATTCAGGTTCTCGATTCCGCCCTCGAGCCGGACATATGCGATGGGCCAAAGCGTTCCCACCTCGATCCGCGGTATCCGTTCCCAGCCGGCCCAGCCCAGCCCGACTACCGCCAAAAGACCGATGAGCTTGAGCAGCCATCGGTATGAGCGGCGTTTGCCGGCCCGCTTCTTCGCGCTGGCCTTCCGGGCTCTCAAACCCGTTCCAGGCTGGTTTCCAGGATACGCCATGCCAACTCGTCGAATTCGATACCCGCCGCCTTCGCCGCCATGGGCACGAGACTATGATCGGTCATGCCCGGCACGGTGTTGACTTCGATCAACCAGGGTCGATCTTCTCCGTCGATCAAAAGATCGACCCGTCCCCATCCGCTCACCCCCACCCGCTGGCAGGCCTGGCGCGCCAGTGCCTGAATGGAGGCCTCCCGTTCGGCGCTCAATCCGCAGGGGCAATGGTAGCGCGTGGTCTCGGCCCGGTATTTGGCGTCGAAGTCATAAAACGCGTGCGGGGTTTCCAGACGAATGAGGGGCAGGGGCTGGCCATCCAGGATCGCCGCCGTATATTCCTTGCCCGTGATCCAGACCTCGGCGAAAACCTGGCAATGATATTGCTTGGCATTTTTCCACGCCTGCTCCAGTTCGCTGGGGTTTTCCGCCCGACTCATGCCGATGCTCGATCCCTCGTTCGCCGGCTTGACGATGACCGGAAAACCGAGCCGCGCCGAACAACGCTCCAGATCTTCGGGCTCTTCCAGCAACATCCAGCCCGGCGTCGGCAATCCCGCCCCCAGCCAACACAGTTTGGTGCGGAGTTTGTCCATGGCCAGGGCCGAGGCCAGCACCCCGCTGCCGGTGTAGGGAATTCGAAGCGCCTCCAGCGCACCCTGCAACACGCCATCTTCCCCGCCTCGGCCATGGATGATGTTGAATACCCGATCGAATTTCTCCTTGAGCAGGGGCCCGATCATATCCTGAGCGACATCCAAGCCGACCGCATCCACTCCACGGCCCAACAGCGCGGTGAGCACCGCTCGTCCGCTTTTCAAGGAAACCTCGCGCTCGGCCGCGGCCCCGCCCATGATGACGGCCACCCGACCGAATTCCGCCGCGTTCTTCACTCTCACACTCTTCAAATGGCCTTCCGCCGGTTCTCCGACGATGCACACTTCCGGCTCCAAGCAGATACCTCGTTGATTTTTTACCTGTTCGCGCACCCGCTCGATCAGGCTTTCGATATCCAAGGCGCTGGCCCCGCCCAGGTTGACGATGAAATTGGCGTGCTTTTCCGACACGCAGGCTGCACCGATGCGAAACCCTTTCAAGCCGCAGGCTTCGATCAAGCGGGCGGCGTGATCTCCCGGCGGGTTGCGGAACACCGAGCCGCAACTGGCTTGATTGACCGGCTGGCTGGCCGAGCGTTGCTCCAGCAGGGCGCGGATACGTTCACGTCCTGCGGTGGCGTCTCCAGGGGACAGCCGCAGCTGCGCCGCCAGAAACCACTCGTCTTCCGGGCCATGGACGCTGCGATAGGCCACCTCATATTCACCGGCCTTGCGCCGATGAACCTGCCCGCAGTGGTCCACCGTCAGCACTTCCTCCACCAAAGGCCAGGTCTCGCCGCCGAAAGCCCCGGCGTTCATGGCCAATGCACCACCCAAGGTGCCGGGTATGCCGGCAAGGAATTCCGCCCCCATCAGGGACTGTTCGGCGCAAAAGCGGGCGACATGGGCGCAGGGAATACCCGCCTCCGCGTAAATCCGTCCCTCCTCGAGAAGGCGCATGGATTTCAGCCGGTTCTTGGTGCAAATCACCGTGCCCTTCACGCCGCCGTCGCGTACCAGGAGATTGCTGCCCAACCCCAGCCATAACAGCGGCTCACCCGGCGAAAGGGAGCGCAAGAACACCAGCAGATCGTCCAGGTCGGCCGGCAAGTACAGCCGCTGCGCAGGTCCGCCCGCCCGCCAGGAGGTGTATTCGCAAAGCGGCTCTTCCAGCCGCAATTCGCCGCGTAGACCCGAAGCCGTCGTTGAGTAAGCGGGATTTCCCATCATTCCCCCGGCTGCGTACCCAACAGACTAGCCAGGCGCAGGGGAAGCTCCGCCGCCACCGCCCCGACATTGCCCGCGCCCAGGGTCAACACCACATCGCCAGGCTCGAGGATGCCCGACAGTATTGCGCTCAATTCATCCAGTTTCGTCACGAAAATCGGATCGACCTGACCGCGCAGGCGTATCGCCCGCGACAGGGACCGTCCATCCGCCCCGGCCAGGGGCGCTTCGCCCGCCGGGTAGACTTCCAACAGCACCAGCAAATCGACTTTCGACAATACCTGCACGAAGTCTTCGAACAAATCGCGGGTGCGGGTATAACGGTGAGGCTGGAACACCACCACCAGCCTGCGGTCGGGCCAGGCCTGCCGGGCCGAGTCCAAAGTGGCCGCGACTTCGCGGGGATGATGGCCATAATCGTCGACGAAGGTCAGTACGCCGCCGCGAAAAGGCAACTCCCCGTTGAGCTGGAAACGCCGGCCTATGCCCTTGAATCCGGCCAGGGCACGTTGAATGACTTCATCGCTCACGCCCAACTCGGTAGCGACGCCGATCACGGCGAGCGCATTGAGGATATTGTGCAGGCCCGGCAAATTGAGCACGATGTCCAGCTTGCCTTCGGCCCCGACCCGAAGCACCGAGAACCGGGTGCTCAAACCTTGCCGAACGATGTCCACCGCACGGATGTCGGCCTCCGTCGACAAGCCATAGGTTCTCACCGGCTTGTTCACGAAAGGCAGAATGTCGCGGATGCCGGCATCGTCCAGACAGAGCACCGCCAGTCCATAAAACGGCAGATGATGCAAAAATTCGATGAAGGTGTTTTTCAAGCGCTGGACATCACCGCCGTAGGTCTCCATATGGTCTTCGTCGATATTGGTGACGATGGCGATCATCGGCTGCAAATGCAGGAAGGAGGCGTCGCTTTCATCGGCCTCGGCCACCAGGTAATCCCCCTTGCCGAGTTGGGCATTGGCGCCCACGCTGTTGAGGCGCCCGCCGATCACGAAGGTGGGATCGAGTCCGGCTTCAGCCAGGACGCTGGCGGCCAGGCTGGTGGTGGTGGTCTTGCCATGGGTGCCGGCGACGGCGATGCCGTACCGAAAGCGCATCAACTCGGCCAGCATCTCGGCGCGGGACACCACGGGGATCTTGCGCTGGCGGGCGGCTTCCACCTCGGGATTGGTCGGGTTGACGGCGCTGGAGATCACCACCACCTCGGCGCCTTCCACGTGGCCGGCGCCGTGGCCCAACTGTATGACGGCTCCCAGGTCGGCCAGGCGACGGGCATTGGCGTTCAGTTGCAAATCGGAACCGGATACCTGGTAGCCGAGGTTGATGAGCACCTCGGCGATGCCGCTCATGCCCACGCCGCCGATGCCGACGAAATGAATGCGGCGGATGCGGTCCATGCCATATTGGCCGGCCATCGGTTGGGAAATCCTCATCATGCCGCCTCACCCAGACAAACATCGGCGAGTTCGCGCGCCGCCTCGGGCTTGGCCAGTTCGCGGGCATGGCGGGACATCTTCGCGATAGCGTCGGGTTGCTGAAGCAGATTTTTCAATAGTTCGGCCAATTTTTCGGAAGTCAATTCGGACTGGGGTAACAACAGGGCCGCGCCGGCCTCTGCAAAATAGCGGGCATTGGCGGTTTGGTGATCGTCGATGGCATGAGGATAAGGAACCAGGATGGCAGGCAGCCCCGCCGCCGCCAACTCGCTGAGCGTCATCGCCCCGGCCCGACAAATCGCCAGATCGGCCCAACGATAGGCTTCGGCCATGTCCTGTATGAAAGCCGGCACCTCGGCCTCTACGCCCAAGCGGCGATAGAGGCCCTCGGTCTCGGCGCGCAGGGCTTCGCCGCTCTGGTGGCGGATTTCCAACGGGCAGCCGCCGATGGCCAGCGCCTCGGGAACGATCTGGTTCAAGGCTCTCGCGCCCTGGCTGCCACCCAGGATGAGGATTCGCGGTGCCCCCCCATGCGCGGGTTTTTCTTCCGCCATCGCCCGTACGATCGCTCGGCGTAGGGGATTGCCCACACAACGGGCGCCCAGACTCGCGGGGAAACTGCCCGGAAAGGCCTCGAGCACTTTGCCGGCCCACTTGGCCAGCAGCCGGTTGGTGGTGCCCGGAATTCGATTCTGCTCGTGAATCACCAGATCGATGCCCATCAACCTGGACATCAGACCGCCCGGCCCGGCCACGAATCCGCCCATGCCCAGCACCAGGTCGGGTTTGAAACGGCGCAGGATCAGGCCCGCCTGCCAACAGGCCAACAGGAGTTTGAACGGCGCCTGCAACTTGGACGACAGGCCCTTTCCCCTGAAACCGGAGACCGCCAGCCAGTCGATGGCAATGCCCGCGGCCGGGACCAGACGGGCCTCCATGCCGGCTTTCGTGCCCATCCATCGCAGTTCACAGCCCCGTGACCGCAATTCCTCCGCCACCGCCAGGGCGGGGAAGATATGTCCGCCGGTCCCGCCGGCCAGGATCATGATGCGCGGCGCCATGCCGATTTCTCCCTCGCCACGCCGCCGCTCGCCTCGACCACTTCGCTACGCACCCGAAACAGCAGCGCCAGCGCGGAACACATGACGATCATGCTGCCACCTCCGTAGCTCATCAGTGGCAGGGTCAAACCCTTGGTGGGCAACATGCCCATGTTCACCCCCATGTTGATGAAGGCCTGCAGGCCGAACCACAACCCGAGCCCATAGGCGATGAATGCGGCGAAACGATTGTCCATGCGCTCGGCCAGCTTGCCGATGACGAAAGCGCGCCAGACGATGATGGCAAAGAACACGATCACCACGCAGGCGCCCATCAATCCCAACTCCTCGCCGATGACCGAAAACAGGAAATCGGTATGGGCCTCGGGCAGATAGAATAATTTCTGCACGCTGGAACCCAAGCCCACTCCCACCCATTCGCCACGGCCGAAAGCGATCAAGGCTTGGGTCAACTGAAAACCGGTGTTGAGCGGGTCGGCCCAGGGATCTTGAAAACTCAACACCCGTTTCAAGCGGTAGGCCGAAGAATAAACCAGTATCCCGGCCCCCACGCCGGCCAAGGTCAGCAACACGCCGAATTGCAACAGGCGCGCTCCGGCCAGGTACAACATCCCCAACGCCACTGCCATGATCACGGCCGCCGAACCGAAATCCGGCTCCTTCAACAACAGCACGCAAGCCGCCATCAGCATCATCATCGGCCTGAGCATACCCTGCCACGAAGTGCGAACGATTTGCAAGTGATGGGTGATGAAACTCGCCATGTAAACCACGGCGATCAGCTTGAACACCTCGGACACCTGGATGCGGACCCCGGCCAGGCTCAGCCAGCGCACGCTGCCGTTCACTTTTACCCCCAAGCCGGGAATCAGGATCGCCACCAGCAGGATCAGGCCGAACAGGAACAGGGGCATGGAAGACTTTTCCCAGAATTCCAGCTTCTTGGAAGCCACGAATACCGCGGCCAACATACCGATGAACACATGCACCAACTGATGCTTGGGAAAATAGAAACTGTCGTTGGCCAGTTTCTCGCCCAGGTGTAGCGAAGCCGATGCCACCATGATGAAGCCCAGCACCAGGATGCCCATCGAAGCCCCCAGCAGCACGGTATCCAGGTAAAAGCGCCGGTGTCCCCATTGCAAAACCAGCCCCCGATTTCTTCCAGCCACTTGCGTTTTCATGACGGTAACCCCCTGACGGCGTCCGCGAATGCGCGTCCCCGCTCTTGATAATCTTTGTATTGATCCAGGCTGGCGCAAGCCGGCGCCAACAACACCGCATCCCCGGCTTGGGCCAGTTGACGGGCGGCAGCCACGGCCTGTTTCATGCCTTCCACCCGCACCGTGGTCACCAGGGGAGCGAAAACCTGCTCCAACAAGGGCGCATCGCGTCCCATCAAAACCGCCGCGCGGACTTTCTCCCTCACCACCTTCGCCAACACCGAAAAGTCGGCGCCTTTGCCTTCGCCGCCCGCGATCAACACCGCTTTCTCGCTGAGTCCTTCCAACGCCGCCATGCAGGCGCCGACATTGGTGGCTTTCGAGTCGTTGATATAAGGGATTCCATCCACATCGGCCACCCATTGCATGCGATGGTCCAGCCCGGGAAACTCGCGCAGGACCTTCACCATCGCCGGGTGGGACAGACCGATGGCATCGCCCAAGGCAATGGCGGCCAGGGCATTGGCGATGTTGTGCCGACCCTTGATGCGCAGTTGCGATGCCGGCAACAGTGGCGTCTCGCCCTGCCCCAGCCATTCCTCGCCTCCCGAATTCAGCAAGCCATAGTCGACATTCGCGCCATCCTTCAAACCAAAACGCAGGCAACGGCGCCCTGCCTCGGCCATGGCGGCGACCATGGGGTCATCGTCGTTCAGCACCATGACGCCGCATTGATTGAAGATGCGCCGCTTGGCATCGGCATAGGCCTGGAGGTCGGCGTAACGATCCAGATGGTCGGGGCTGATGTTCAGCACCGTACCGGCCGCCAATGCCAGCAGCCGGGACCGCTCCAGCTGGAAGCTGGACAATTCCAGCACATAGAGTTCGGTCTCCTCGTCCAGCAGGTCCAGCATGGGAGTGCCCAGGTTGCCGCCGACCCGCACCCTGCGTCGGTCGGCCTCGGCCATCAAGCCTAACAAGGTGGTGACGGTGCTTTTCCCGTTGGCGCCGGTGATGCCTATCACAGGCACTTTAGCCATGCAGGCGAACAGGTCGAGATCGCCGAACGCCGGAACCCCCGAGCGGATCGCCTGCCGTACCGCCGGCGTTTCCAGGGCTATGCCGGGGCTGACCACCAGATGGGTCGCCCGGGCGAAGGTAGCCCCATCGAAACCGTCCAGAAATACCGCTACATCCGGCAGGCATTCCCGCAACTCGCTCAAACCCGGCGGATTCACCCGCGTGTCGGCCACCGCCAGCGGGATGCCGTGGCGGGACAGGAAACGGGCGACCGACAATCCGGTCTTGCCCAATCCCACCACCAGGACGCGGGAAGAATCATCCAAACCGAGCCGGGATAACGATTGGGTAGGTGAGGTGGCTTCGTTCATTCGATCAACGCAGTTTCAAGGTGGCCAGCCCCGACAGCACCAGGATGACGGTGATGATCCAGAAACGGACGATCACCCGCGGCTCGGGCCAGCCTTTCAACTCGAAATGATGATGGATGGGGGCCATGCGGAAAATGCGCTTGCCGGTCAGCTTGAAGGACAGGACCTGAAGCATGACCGACAAGGTTTCCATCACGAACACCCCGCCCATGATCATCAGCACGATCTCCTGCCGCACCAGCACGGCCAGCGTTCCCAAACCGGCCCCCAGGGCCAGTGCGCCCACATCTCCCATGAACACCTGGGCGGGATAGGCGTTGAACCAGAGAAAACCCAAGCCGGCCCCGACCAGGGCGCCGCAGAATACCACCAGTTCGCCGGCCCTGGGGATGAAGGGAATGCCCAAGTATTCTGCGAAATGAATATTGCCCGAGGCGTAAGCGAATATGCCCAATGCTCCCCCCACCAGCACGGTGGGCATGATGGCCAGGCCATCCAGGCCGTCGGTGAGATTGACGGCGTTGCTGGAGCCGACGATGACGAAATAGCTCAACACCACGTAGAACCAACTCAGATCCAGCAGGATACCCTTGAAAAACGGCACGATGAACGTGGTTTCAGCCGGCAGGCTTGCCGTGTGGTAGAGATAGAGCGCGGCGGTGAAACCGAATACCGACTGCCATAGATACTTGTAGCGGGCAGCCAATCCCTTGCTGTTGCGCAATACCAGCTTCTTGTAATCGTCGATGAAACCGATCACGCCGAAAGCAAGGGTCACCAGCAGGGTCACCCAAACATAGCGATTGCTCAAATCCCCCCACAGCAAGGTGCTGATGGCGATGGAAACCAGGATCAACGCTCCGCCCATGGTCGGCGTTCCGGCTTTGGAAAAATGGGACTGCGGACCATCCTGACGGATGCTCTGGCCGACCTTGTAACGGCTCAAGCGACGGATCATCAAAGGGCCGACGATCAGGGAGATCACCAGCGAGGTCAACACGCCGAGGATGGCGCGGAAGGTTAGATAATGAAAAACACGAAATACATCGATATAGTTTTTTTCCAGCCACAAGGCGAGTTCTAACAGCATGCTTTTTCCTGTGCGCATAGCGCTTCGATGACGCGCTCCATGCGTTGACTGCGCGAGCCTTTCACCAGCAAGGCGACATCGGCGCGCAATTCTTGGGTTAATTGTTCGATCAGATCTTCCTGGCGCGCAAAATGATCCGCGCCGGCGCCGAAACTCTCTACCGCTCGGTTGGCGTTGGGGCCGGTGGCAAACAGCCGGACCACCCCGCGGGATTTGGCCAAAGCGCCCAATTCCGCGTGCAGATCGGCGCTGGCCTCACCCAGTTCGCCGAAAGCGCCCAAAGCGACCCAGGGCTCTCCCGGCAATTCCAACAGCACATCCAGGGCGGCCTTGAAGGAAGCCGGATTGGCGTTATAGGTATCGTTGATCAGCAAGGCTCCGTTGCCGGCCCGGGCCGGTTGGACCCTGCCCGCGACCGGCGCCAATCGGGACAGGCCGTCTGCGATCTGCCCGAAATCCAGCCCCAACGCCAGGCAGGCCGCCGCCGCCGCCAAGGCGTTGACGACATTGTGGCGGCCGGCCAGATTCAAAACGATTTCATGCCGGGCACCGAGATGTTCGCAGCCGAAGCGGGTCTTGAACCCGTCCTGCTCGAAGCCGCCGCGCACCGAATCCTCCAGGCCACGCACATCGGCTTTAGGGCCGAAACCGAAGCCGATCACCCGGCGCGTGCCGGCGATTTCGCGCCACAGATCAAAGAATTCGTCGTCTGCATTGAGTAGGGCGACGCCCTTGGCGCTCAAGGCGGCGATGATCTCGCCCTTGGTCCGCGCCACGCCTTCCAGGCTGCCGAAACCTTCCAAGTGCGCCGCCCCGGCATTGGTGATGAGCGCGACATCGGGAGCCGCCAAATGGGCCACATAGTCGATTTCTCCGGGATGGTTCGCCCCCATCTCGATGACCGCGTAGGCATGATTGGGGCCAAGCCGCAACAGGGTCAGGGGTACCCCCAGATCGTTGTTGAGATTGCCGCGGGTGCTGAGCACCTCGTCCTTCACGCCCAAGATGGCGGCGATCATCTCCTTGGTCGTGGTCTTGCCGTTGCTGCCGGTGAGGCCAACCACTCGCGCCGGATTCGCCCGGCGCCAAGTCGCGCCCAACCGCCCCAACGCAATGCGGGTATCGGCCACGATCACTTGAGGCAAGGGGCTATCCACCTGGCGTTCCACTAGGGCGGCGCAGGCGCCCTGAGAAGCGGCCAGGGCGATGAAATCATGGCCGTCGAAACGGGGTCCGGGAATGGCGATGAACAGATCGCCCGCTTGAAGGGTCCGGGTATCGATGCTGACCGTGGCGAATTCGACATCCTCCCCCCGCCATTCGCCTGAAGTGATCCGAGCCAGTTCGCTCAATCGCAGACTCATCTCGCCTCCCTCCGTTGCAGCGATTCCCTGACGACCTCCCGGTCGCTGAAAGGATATTTCACCCCGTCGATTTCCTGGGAATCCTCATGGCCCTTGCCGGCCACCAACACCACATCCTCGGGCCCCACCTGCTCCAGCGCGCAAGCGATCGCCAGGCGGCGGTCGCGCATGACGATGATGTCCTTGCGCTCGCAGCCCGACAGAATCTCCGCGATGATGGTCCCGCCATCCTCGCCGCGGGGATTGTCGTCGGTCAACACCACCCGATCCGCCAACTTTTCCGCGATGGCGCCCATCTGCGGGCGTTTACCCCGGTCGCGCTCGCCGCCGCAACCGAACAGCGCCCACAGCGAACCGCGGCAATGGCGGCGCAGGCTGGTCAGGGTCTTGGCCAGGGCGTCGGGGGTATGGGCGTAATCCACCACAACGGCAGGCCCTGCGCCAAAACGCTCCATGCGGCCCGGCACCGGGCCGACCCGCCGCAGGCGTTGCGCCGCCTCTTCCAACCCGAAGCCCATCCCCAGTAGTACGGCCAGGGAACCGAGCAGATTTTCCACGTTGTAATCGCCATAAACCGCCGCGGCAACCTCGGCGCTCTCGCCGGCGAAACTCACGTCGAACGCCACGCCTTCCCGTTGATGGCGGATGTTCGTAGCGCGGACGATCTCCACGCCCTGAATTGAAAATTTGCCTTCCCGGCGGGTGAAGCCGATCTTCGCCGCATCGGGGGGAATCCGCAGCCGGACGGAATCCGCGCGGCCGTCGTCCAGGTTGAAAGCGATGAAGCGGATGCCCGGCCATTGCATCAAGACTAGCTTGGCTTCGAGGTATGCTTCCATGTCGCCGTGATAATCCAGATGATCGCGGCTCAAATTGGTGAACAAGCCGCCTTCGAAGCGCAGCCCATTCAGGCGACCTTGCTCCAGTCCATGGGAAGAGGCCTCCATCGCCACCGCCTTCACTCCCCTGGCCTGCAACCGGGCCAGCAAGGCGTGAACCTCGATGGCGTCCGGGGTAGTGTGGCTGGTAGGGCTCAACGCGCCGGGAGCCCCCCATCCCAAGGTGCCGATGACCGCGGCCGAATCGCCGTCGTTCAAGGCATCGGCGATGAAGTGGCTGCACGAAGTCTTGCCATTGGTGCCGGTGACGCCGATGACGCGCTGATGGCGGGAAGGCTCGCCGAAAAACCGGTCGGCCACCAAACCCATCTTTTGATCCAGCTGCGGCACCGCCACACAGGGAATCCCGGTTTGAGAACCGGCCCATTCCTCCCCGCCCCGCACCGGATCGTAGACGACGGCGCAAGCCCCGCAGGCTTCAGCTTGGGCGGCGAATCTCATGCCGTGCGAGCGGCTTCCGGCCAAGGCGAAAAAAAGATCGCCGGGACGCACACGGCGGCTGTCATGACAAAGTCCGCTCACGGTCAAGCTCGGCGCGGAATCGACCCAACCGGCCAAAAGCCGGTCGAGCTGGGCCTCGAAGGCGGGTTCGCACCCCGGATTCATATCGCGCCTTCCTGGATGAGCGGCGCGTTGACCTCCTGATCGGGAGTGACATTGAGCAGTCTCAAAGCGCCTTCCATGACGCTGGAAAACACCGGCGCGGCCACCGCCCCGCCGTAATAAGCCCCGGCGGAGGGCTCGTCGATCACCACCACCATCACCAGCTTGGGATCGCTGGCCGGGGCCATGCCGGCGAAGACGGATAGATAGAGCGAGTCGGTATAACCGCCATGGGCGCCGATCTTCTTCACCGTCCCGGTCTTGCCGGCGACGCGGAAACCGGGAATGCTGGCCTTGATAGCCGTGCCCTCGCGGCTCACTACCTGCTCCAGCATGGAACGAACACTGCCGGCGGTCTTCACCGACATGATTTGATGGGTTTCGGCGGGTTTGTCGCGTTTGAGCAAAGCAACCATCGGCATCACGCCATCGTTGGCCAAGGCCAGATAGGCGCGGCCCAATTGCAGCAGGGAAGTGGAAAGGCCGTAGCCAAACGACAGGGTCGCCTGCTGGAAGGGATGCCAACCCTCGTGATCAGACAAACGCCCGCTGGTCTCACCGGGAAATCCGGTATCCAGGGGCTGGCCGAAACCGAGATTGTTATAAAACGCCCAGAATTTGTTGGATGGCAAATTGAGGGCGATCTTGCTGACGCCGACATTGCTGGATTTCTGCAGGACGCGGGTGACATCGATGACACCGTAATTATGCACATCCTTGACGATGTTATGCCCCACATGCATCTGACCGGGGGAGGTGTCGATGATGGTGTCTGGCCGCACCTTGCCCAATTCCATGGCGCAGGCGACGGCGAAAGGCTTGATGGTGGAGCCGGGCTCGAACACATCGGTGATGGCGCGGTTGCGGGTGACATTGCCACTCATCCGAGCGCGGCTGTTGGGATTGAAAGACGGCTGGTTCACCATCGCCAACACCTCGCCATTCTCCGCATCCAGCAACACCAAAGAACCCGAGCGGGCTTTGTGCTGCATGACGGCTTTTTTCAGTTCACGGTAAGCGAGATACTGTAAACGCTGGTCGATGCTGAGCGACAGATCCTTGCCGGAAACCGGCAAACGCACGTTTTCCAGATCTTCGATGATGCGCCCCTTGCCGTCGCGGAGGATGCGTTTGCTGCCCGGAACGCCTTTCAACCAGTCGTTGTAGGCCAGTTCCATGCCTTCCTGTCCGCGATCGTCGATGCTGTTGAAACCAATCAGATGGGCGGCGACTTCCCCGGCCGGGTAGTAACGGCGGTATTCACGTTCGCTGTAGACGCCCGACAACCCCAGCGCCGTGGCGTGGTCGGCCCATTCCGGACTGATCCTGCGCTTGAGATAGACGAAACCCCGGCTCGGATTGTCGATCCGCTTGTGAATATCCTTTACCGAAAGGCCGAGTATGTCGGCGAGCGCCTTGATGTCCTTTTCGGATGCGTCGAATTCCTTGGGGTTGGCCCACACCGACTTGACCGGCGTGCTGATGGCCAACAATTCGCCATTGCGGTCGACCATCCGGCCCCGGTGCGCCGGCACCGACACCAAGCCGACATGACGCATTTCGCCTTGATGTTGCAGAAACTGCCGATCCAATACTTGTAACTTCATCGCGCGGCCAACCAGCACCACCATGCCGAGCATCAATAGGCCCAGCATGAATCCCCAGCGCCTGGAGTAATCCGGTCCTTGGTTCGACCTTACTTGCACCATTTTGATCATCGCCGGAACCGCCCGATTTAAGGTTTGATAAAAACGATTTGTTCTCTCTGCGGCATCACCATGCCCAGCTTGCCTCGCGCCAGTTTCTCGATCCTGCTGCGCTCGGCCCAGGTATTCTGTTCCAACTGGAGTTGTCCCAACTCCATGTCATAAGCATCCAGCTCCTGTTCGAGGCGCTGGATTTCGGCAAACATCATGCGCGTGCGGTATTTGGTGTAAACCACCCCCAAGGCGGAGACCACCAGAATCACCAGTAACACCATCAAACTTCTCACTGCTAGACGCGCTCCGCCAAACGCAATACCGCGCTACGGGCGCGGATATTGGCTCGCAATTCTTCTTCTCCCGCCATGATCGGCTTGCCGACATGCCGGAAAGTCGGTTTATGTTCATTCAATAGAGGCAGGCGCGCAGGCGTCGGTTTACCCCGTTCTTGTTCACGGATGAAATGTTTGACGATCCGATCCTCCAGGGAATGAAAAGAAATCACCGCCAGCCGGCCGCCGGGAGCCAAAACTTCCAAAGTCTGCGCCAAAGCCTGTTCCAATTCTTCCAATTCACGATTGACGGCGATGCGGATCGCCTGAAAACTGCGGGTCGCAGGATGCTTGTGCTTCTCCCTGAGCGGAACGGCTTTTTCGATCAAGGCCGCCAATTGGCGAGTGGTTTCGATCGGCCTCGCTGCCACGATGGCCCTTGCGATCCTTCGGGCAAAACGCTCTTCACCGTAATCTTTCAGCACCCGAACCAGTTCGGCTTCGTTCACCGTCGCCAGCCACTGCGCGGCGGTTTCCCCGCGGCTGGTATCCATACGCATGTCCAGCGGCCCTTCCCGGAGGAAACTGAAACCACGCTCACCCTCGTCCAGTTGCGGGGAGGAAACTCCCAGATCCATCAACACGCCGGCAATCCTGCCCCGCGCGCCCAGCCGCTCGGCCTGCCCCAGCAAGCCGGCATAACTGTCATGAACCAGGATGAAACGGGGATCCTCACTCAGTTTTTTCGCCTCCGTCGAATTGACCGCGTCGGGGTCCTTATCCAGAGCCAGCAAGCGTCCCGAGGGTCCAAGCCGCTCCAGGATGGGCAGGCAGTGACCGCCTCGCCCGAACGTGCAATCGACATAAAAACCATCTGCACGAATGGACAGGCCCGTCAATACCTCATCCAACAGGACCGGCAAATGCGCGCTGCTATTCATCAGTAAGAAAGGGAATCCAATCCGGGAGGAAGATCGCTGCGATCATCCAGGTTTTCTTCTTCCACCCATTCCTCGCAACTGTGGTTCCAGACATCTTCGTCCCAAATCTCGAATTTGGGGCCTTGGCCTACCAGAACCACCCGCTTCTCCAAGCTGGCGAACTTACGCAGAGGTTCGGCGATCAGCACACGTCCCTGGCTGTCCATCTGACACTCGGTGGCGTGGCCGATCAACAGGCGCTGCAAACGCTTGACCCGCTTGTCGAGACTGGGAAGTTTGCTCAGGTCCCGCTCTATCCTCTCCCACTCGGGCATGGGATAGAGCAACAGGCACTTGTCGGGGCTGACCGTCAACACCAACTGCTGCTCGCAACAGTCCTGCAGCGCCGCCCGGTAGCGGGTCGGCACGGCCAGGCGTCCTTTCTCGTCGAGATTGATTGGGTTGACGCCTCGGAACAATTTTACCCCCAAGCCCCCTTTTTCCCCAAAATTTTCCACATTCCACCACGTGGCCGGCAATATAGGAAGCCTCCGGTCCGAAGTCAAGCGAGTTTTTCGAGACGATTCGGTAACTTATGCCGACTCGTCACTTGACAATGCGCACGACCAACCCGCTAGATATATGTTTAAAGAAACAATCCCTCCTCATCATGCTGCATCTTTACCAATCCAACCGCCTGGAAATCCTGGTCGAACTATTGGCCGCGGTGATCGGGCACCCCATCGATCAAGCGCTCAAGGCGCAAACCGTCATCGTCCAAAGCCAGGGCATGGGGCGCTGGATCAGTCTCAGGCTAGCCGAGCAACACGGGATTTGCGCCAATATCCGCTTTCCCCTGCCGGCGTCCTTCCTCTGGCAATTGCTGTGCGAGATGGAGGGGGAATTACCGCGCAGTTCCGCCTTCTCTCCCGAGGTGCTGGCTTTCCGTCTCATGGACTGGCTCGCCAGCCCTTCGAACCTGGAACAGACTCCCCGGCTCGAAGCCTATTTAAAGGCTGGCGACGAACTGCGGCGCTTCGAGTTGGCTTCCCGCATCGCCGATGTCTTCGATCAATACCTGGTTTACCGGCCCGATTGGATAGCAGCCTGGGAGCGGGGGGAAACGCTGGGGCTCGGCGAGGACGAGAAATGGCAAGCCCTGCTGTGGAGGGCCATGGTGGCGGCGACGGATGAACCCCACCGCGATCACTTGCTGCGGCGGCTACTGAAAACCCTGGAAGACGGTACCCTCGAAGGCAAACTCCCGGGACGACTGGTATTGTTCGGCATATCCGCCCTGCCGCCGGTGTTTCTCGAGGTCATCAAGGCTTTGTCCCACTCGGTGGAAGTCTTTCTGTTCGCCCTCAACCCCTGCCGCGAGGCCTGGGGGGAAATCCGCGATCCTCGAGAGATCGCCAAACTGGCCGGTGAGGTGGCTTCCGAAGATCTGTATCTGGAAACGGGTAACCCCCTGCTCGCCTCTCTGGGCAAGCAGGGCCGCGAATTTTTCGACGCCCTGCTGGCGGAACAGCCGGAAGTCCACGAGCTATTCGACGAAAATCCCCTTCCCTGCGACCTGCTCCACAGCCTGCAAGCGGATATCCTGGATCTGGTCGAACCCGATGAGGAAAACCGGCGCACCATCGCCGCCGACGACCGGTCCCTGCAAATCCACATCTGCCATAGCCCGATGCGCGAGGTGGAAGTGCTGCGCGACCAATTGCTGGCCATGCTCGATGCCGACCCCGAGCTCGACCCTGCCGACATCGCCGTGCTGACCCCGGATATCGCCGCCTATGCACCTTATATAGAGGCGGTATTCGGCGCCGCCGAGAGCGCGATGCGCATACCCTACTCCATCGCCGACCGCAACCGGCTGGACGAACAAGCACTGCTGGAAACCTTCTTGCGCCTGCTGGATCTGCCCTCCTCCCGCTTCGAGGCGGCCTGGGTGATGGATTTCCTGGAACAGGCTTCGGTGCGCGCCCGCTTCAGCCTGGTCGAGGGCGAGTTGCCGACCCTACACCATTGGGTGAGGGAGAGTGGCATTCGCTGGGGTCGGGATGAGGCTCACCGCGAGAGTCTCGGCTTACCCGCCGAACCCCGCCATACCTGGGGCGAGGGCCTGCAACGCCTGTTGTTGGGCTATAGCCTGCCCCGCTCGGCCGCCGACATTCCCCTGTTCGATGAGATTCTCCCTTACGACGATCTGGAAGGTGGGTTGACCCAGACCCTGGGCGGCTTCGCCGAATTCGTCGAAACCTTGGTGGAATACAGCGCCAGGCTCGATCTTCGGCGTACTTTGCACGACTGGGCCGACGAATTGACCCAGATGATCGGGCGAGCATTGTCTCCGACCAACGAGGATGAGGAAGAGACTTGCCAGAAATTGCGCGACGATCTGGACTCGTTGCGCGAGCTGGCGGAGCGCGCCGATTGCACGGAAAAGGTCGATCTGGCGGTGATCAAGCGATGGCTGGGCGTGCGGCTGCGCGCGGAGGCCGCCGGCAGCGGTTTTCTCACCGGCGGGGTGACCTTCTGCGCGATGGTGCCCATGCGCAGCCTGCCGTTCAAAGTCATCTGCCTGTTGGGGCTAAATGACGAGGCTTTCCCCCGTCGCCAGCGCCCCCCCGGTTTCGATCTCATCGCCCGCCATCCGCGCCGGGGCGACCGCTCCAGGCGCCTGGACGACCGCTACCTGTTCCTGGAAACCCTGCTCTCCGCCCGGCAAGCCCTTTACATCAGCTATGTGGGGCGCAACATCCGCGACAACGGCGAACTGCCGCCCTCGGTGCTGGTGGCCGACCTGCTGGACGTGGTCAAGGCCGGCTTCGTCCTGGAGGAGGGCGCAGATTGCCTGCCATCCATCGTCACCCTCCATCCCCTGCAAGCCTTCAACCCGGCCTATTTTCAGGGCGACCCCAAGCGCCCCGGTTACTCCCACCACTGGCTGGAAGCGGCGAAGAAGTTGGGTTCCAGTGGCGAAGACCTGCCGCCTTTATTCGCTTCTCCCCTGCCGGAACCGGAACAGGGCCCCATCGGCTTGGACCTGATGGGGCTGGCCCATTTCTTCGCCAATCCCGCCCGGTATCTATTGCAGCATCGGCTCGGACTGAATCTGAAAAGCGACGAGGAGGCCTTCGACAACCGGGAACCCTTCGCACTGGACTATTTCGACAAGGAAGCTCTGCGCCGGCTGGCTCTGGAGGAAATTCGACGCGCTCAACCGCCGCGAAGCGCAAGTCGCGTGGCGCAGGCATCGGGTATTTTGCCCCATGGCGGCTTCGGCCAAGCCTTGTTCGCCCGGGAACAAGCCGTGGCGAAAAAAGCCGCCTCGGCCATCCTGCCGCTTCTGGATCTTCCCTTCCTGGAACCCATCCCACTGCATTTCGAATCCGAAGGCGTGAGACTGGAAGGCTTTCTCGCCGACTGCACCCAGCATGGCCTGGTACAATGGCGCTTGCAACCCTTGGGTCCGCGCGATTACTTCGATCTCTGGCTGCGCCACCTCGCCCTTTGCCTGTTGCAACCGCCGGGCGTAGCACTGCACAGCCGGCTGATCGGCGCGCAAGGCGAAGTGAGCTTCGGCCCGGTGAAGGATGCAGGCCAGGAAATCGCCAAGTTGCTGCGGCATTATCGCCATGGCCTATGCCGCCCTTTGCCCTTCTTCGTCAAAAGCGCCTGGTCTTATGCGGAAGCCGAACCGAACAAGGGCCGCGAGGCGGCCTTGAAAGCCGCCCATCAAATCTGGGATAGACCCGGCTTCCGCAACGGCAACTTCTTCGGTGAATCGGAAAATCCCTATTACCAGGCGACTTATCGCGGCATCGATCCTTTGGACGAGGAATTCGAAAACCTGGCACTGGACATCATCAGCCCCATGCGGGCTGCAATGACGAAACCGACATGAATTCGCACCCTACTCCCTTATCCCCCCAATAGTGACTACACTTAGGGTCGCGATGGCGAATCGGGTGGGAGGGTGTCATGAACCGAAGAATCCGCATCCAGCGTTTGGTACCCCAAGATCGGGAGCGGTGGCAGAA
>JAQTSI010000276.1 GCA_028711365.1 Methylococcaceae bacterium | reverse complement strand
TGGTGGAAGTGTTGACCCAGGAAAAGAACCTCTATGCGGCGAAGCGGGACTATGCCAAAACCCGTTACGACCTCATCGTCGACAGCCTGTCGCTGAAACAGGCTGCCGGCATCCTACAAAGGGAGGATGTGGAATGGGTGAATCGCTGGCTGAATAAGAAATAACCCCCTATCCGCAATCATGTCCGAAGGCTCAACCGCATCCCCCGATTACCACCCTGACTTTCTTGCGGGTGCTGTAATATTCCCCTGCAGACTGGATGACGGCGATGACCTCGGCACTTTCGTTCATCTTGATGCGCAATGAAACATAAGGGTCCATGAGGCTTTCGAGCTCGAAACGCGCAGCCAGGGGATTGGGATTTTTTTCGACGAATATCCAGATCGCTTCCACGTCCGCCAAGTTGCTTTCCACCGTGATCGGTACCAGTGCGCCATCCTCGGCGATATCCGGGGCTTCCAGCTTGATCTTTTCGCTTTCGAGCGGTTCATGCCGGCCGATTTCCCTTTCCATGGCTTGGGCCAAGGGCGTATCGAAGTTTCGCGCCTGTGGCTTGGACCGACCAATCCTTGGCAAGGCGAGCAGGGATATCAGCAAGGAATACAGGAAATTGCGCCGGGTTTGACTCATCGCACTCGCTCTTCTTGTCTAGGTCGGAATATATCCATAATCTATTGCCGGGGTGATCAACCAAGCCATGGCCTGGAGCATGTCGACCATCAAAATTCGATTCAAGCGGCTGGAATCCGCCGTCTTGATCCGCATCCTGATCGCCCATCCCATGGAAACCGGGCGCAGGCAGGAGGGCGGTGCAACCGTTCCCGCCCATTTCATTCAGGAACTCAAAATAGAACATAACGGCAAACTCGTCGCAAGTTGTCAGTTCAGCACGGCGGTATCCCGTGATCCTTATCTTTCCGTTCGGCTGCGAGAAGGCAAGCCGGGGGATAGCATCAAGGTGAGTTGGTTCGACAACCTAGGGCAAAGCGACAGCGAGGAAGCGCGGATAGCTTGAACGCGCTATTATGTTGCAAAATCGTTACAATAAAAATTCGCCGGGATCTTCCCGGTATGCGAAATTTCAACACCATCAACGGAGAACCGCCATGGCTTGGGATGGATCGAAATACGTCAAACCGGACGAGGAAATTCTGAAACAAAGCTTGGACGAAGAACGATTCGCTGTGACGCAATGCGGCGGAACCGAGCCCCCATTTCGAAATGCCTACTGGAATCATCACGAAGAGGGCATCTACGTGGACGCGGTTTCCGGTGAACCCTTATTCATTTCCCTGGACAAATTCGATTCCGGTAGCGGTTGGCCGAGTTTTTTTCAACCCCTGGAATCTTCCAATCTGGTGGAGAAAAAGGATCTCTCACATTTCATGATCCGTACCGAGGTGCGCAGCGCCCATGCCGATTCACACCTAGGCCATGTATTCGACGATGGCCCGGCGCCTACGGGCAAACGTTACTGCATCAACTCCGCCGCCCTCAGATTCATCCCTAGGGAAGAACTGGAAACATCGGGTTATGGGGAATATTCGAAACGCTTCGAATCAACACCGACATCAGGAGTCCAATGATCATCGGCAATGTCAAAGGCATCAGCAAATCGACCCGCGCCATCCTGGCCGAGCACGGCATTTTTTCCATGGAGGAGTTGGCTTACTCGGATGTGGGGCAATTAATCAAGATCCCGGGGTTCACCAAACAGAAAGCGGAGCGGATGATCCGCGCCGCCAAGCACCTGGTCGGCGACATGGAGAAAGCCAACAACGCCATGCAGTTGCAGAATAAATCGACCCATCAAGCCACGCGCAGCAAGGCGGTGGGGGAGGTGGATCTGAGCGACCCCAAGCTTTATATCAACCGCGAATTGAGTCTGTTGGAGTTCAACCGGCGGGTGCTGGAACAGGCCAAGGACGAGGATACACCCCTGCTCGAAAGGTTGAATTTTCTCTGCATTTCCTGCTCGAACCTGGACGAATTTTTCGAAGTTCGCGCCGCCGGCCTGATCCAGATGGTGGAATTGAGCGCCGCGCGAACCGATGCGGACAGTCTGAGTCCCCATGAGGCTTTGACCTTATTGAACCAGCGCGCCCATGAATTGGTGGCGGAACAATACCGGGTGCTCAACGAAATCCTCTTGCCTCTGCTGGAGAGTCAGGGTATCCGGTTCATCCGCCGCAATGAGTGGAATGATTCCCAGCAGGCCTGGCTGAAGAAGTATTTCGAGGAAGAGTTGCTGCCCATCCTCAGTCCCATGGGGCTGGACCCGGCTCATCCCTTCCCGCGTATCCTCAACAAGAGCCTGAATTTCATCATCTCCCTGGCCGGCAAGGATGCTTTCGGGCGCGATATCGAGATGGCCATCCTCCAAGCTCCGCGCGCCTTGCCTCGCACCGTCGAACTGCCACGGGGCGAGACCGAGGGTGGGCCCCATGATTTCGTCTTTCTCTCCTCCATCATCCATGCTTTCGTGGATTCCTTGTTCCACGGTATGAAAGTCCGCGGTTGTTACCAGTTCCGTGTCACCCGCAACAGCGACATGTACCTGGACGAGGAAGAAATCGACGACCTGCTGCGAGCGGTGGAAGGCGAACTGACCAGCCGCAATTACGGCGACGAGGTACGCCTGGAGGTGGCGGACAATTGCCCGGACGGCATCGTCGATTTCCTTCTGACCCAATTCGGGCTGACGACCGACCGGCTCTATAAAGTGGATGGGCCGGTGAACCTCAGTCGAGCGCGGGAAATTTACGATCTGATCGAACGTCCCGACCTGAAATACCCGCTATTCGTCTCCAGCTTGCCACGTCAGCTGGCCGGCTACAAGGACGATATTTTCGAAGCCATCCGCAAGCAGGATATCCTGCTGCATCATCCTTACGAGTCCTTCAACCCGGTGATCGAGATGATCTGGCAGGCGGCCGACGATCCCCAGGTGGTAGCCATCAAGCAAACCCTGTACCGCACCGGTTCGGACTCGCCCATCGTCGAGGCCCTGATCAAGGCGGCGCGAGCGGGCAAGGAAGTCACCGTGGTGGTCGAACTGTTGGCCCGTTTCGACGAAAAGGCCAACATCTCCCTGGCCAATCGTCTGCAGGAAGCCGGGGTGCAAGTGGTTTACGGCATCGTCGGCTACAAGACTCATGCCAAGATGTTACTGATCCTGCGCCGCGAGGGCAGGCAACTGCGCTATTACACCCATCTCGGCACCGGTAATTACCATTCGAAGACCTCCAGGCTTTACACCGACTACGGCATGTTCAGCAGCGACAAGGAATTGGGCGAAGACGTGCGCCGGGTGTTCGTGCAACTCACCAGCCTGGGAAAAATGAGCCCTCTCGGCAAGCTGTTGCAATCGCCCTTCACCCTGCATGGGGCCTTGGTGAAAAAGATCGAGCGGGAAATCGATCACGCCGGCAAGGGAAAACCGGCCAGGATCATCATCAAGGTCAATTCGGTGGAAGAGCCCCAACTCATCCGCGCCCTCTATCGCGCTTCCATGGCGGGGGTGAAAATCACCCTCATCGTGCGCGGTTTGTGCTGCCTGCGTCCCGGCGTTCCCGGCGTATCCGAGAATATCGAGGTGCGCTCCATCATCGGGCGTTTCCTGGAGCACAGCCGGGTCTACTGGTTCGAAAACGCCGGCGATCCCGAGGTCTTCTGCGCCAGTGCGGATTTCATGAAGCGCAACATGTTCCGCCGCGTGGAAAGCTGCTTTCCCGTGGGAAACAAGAAACTGGCCGAAAGAATTCGCGCCGATCTCGAACTCTATCTCACCGACAATAGCCAGGCCTGGTTGCTGCAATCGGATGGAAGCTACCTCAAGCCCAGACCCAAGGCAGGCGAGCCATCCGTCCGCGCGCAATCGGCTTTGCTGGAGCAACTGGCGGAGCTTAGCTAACTGGCTCCACCTGAAGTTTTTTGAAAATGCTGAGCAGACGACTATTCCCTTATCACTCCAATTTTGGCCCTTTTTTGCGGGTTTACCGCTTGTGGGTAGATTGACGATATGGCGCAGGAGGTTCTACATTGGCTCGGGAGACAGCGCTGGATCTTGGGCGAGATGCCGCTTGATGCGTTCGGCCTTGTCCTGAAGCGTGAAGGCCACGATCACGACGGCATCACTCGCTATTCAGGACTACTTACGGCAAAGCCTCTTCCCCGACTGCGCCAGGGCTTTAGGTTTTCGAATCGCAACGGCAATCCGAACCTCCGGTTTCGTCGCCATATTTGTCGTAGTGACGGAGCCAGGCCATGAACGGGCCGTTGCTGCGGCCGGCGGGCTCTTCCCAATCCTCCTGTCGGCCCAGGGGGGGCAGGTCAAGGTAGTGGTAGGAGCCGAGCAGCAGATCCAGACCGCGGCCATAGGTCGAGTCGGTGTGATAGAGGCGGTCGCCGTCGCGCAGGAAGATGCTTGCCCCAGGTTGCTCGCCTTTCACATGGTAGCTCTGGCCCAGACTCTCGAGCGTCGCCCTGTCTCGGTAGTTGTATTCCACCGGCGCGACGGCCTCGTCGGTCGTGACGTGGAAATCGAAGTTGAAGTTGAAGTCGCTGCCATAGGACGAGTACCAAGGAATGGTCCAGCCTTGGCGCGCCCTGAACGGCTCGACTTTGGCCAGAGGGGCACGGGAGACCAGGACGAGAGAATGGAGGTCATGGGGTTTTGCCATAGCGGCTTTCCACGCTGAGCGCTTCCTCGATCGGTCTTACCTCGATGCTGCCGAGGCGCGCCGATGGCCAGCGCGATGCGATCTGGACCGCCTCATCCCAATCCATGGCTTCGATCAGGAAGAAACCGCCCAATGTTTCCTTCGTCTCGGCAAATTGCAAGCCTCCCAAATCACCAGGGGAGCTTGCATTATCATTTTGCAAACTTCCCCAACTCCCGCTTGGGAATGCTATATCCAGGAAGCGGGAGCTTCCAGGACTTGGGTTCTCAACCAGGAGCTTGGGGAACCCGCAAGATGGTCAACAGATCCGCGGCAGGGGATCGTCTTCGAGCTCTTCCAGAATCCTTTCGCCGCCTAGGCGGGTCTCTAGCACGACGCGGGCGGGACCGGTCTGAATTTCGCCGATGATTCCGGCGTCTCGGCAAAAAGTTTTTAGCCTGGCCAGCGCCGCGTCGGCTTGGTCCGGCGCGATCACCGCGACCACACGGCCCTCGCAAGCCAGATAATAGGGATCGTAACCCAGCATCTCGCACACCGCCCGCACCGGCTCCCTGACCGGCAGGCAGGACTCCCGAAGGCGGACCGTGGCGGACGCCGCCCGCGCGATCTCGTGGGCCACCGTCGCCACCCCACCCCGCGTGGGGTCGCGCATGAAACGCAGACCCGGTATTTCCAGCAGGGCCTGGGTGATCGGCTGCACGCTCGCGGCATCGGATTGCAAATCGCCGCTCAGGCCGAATTGCTCTCGCGCCAACATCACCGCCGTGCCGTGGTCGCCGACCGGTCCGCTGACGAGCAGGCAATCGCCGGGCTGGACCCGATCCAATCCCAGGCGCAATCCTTGAGGCCGCAGGCCGATGCCGGTGGTGGCAAGATAGATGCCCCCTCCCTGCCCTCGCCGCAAGACCTTGGTGTCGCCCGCCGCCACGCGGACCCCGCAATCGCGGCAAGCCTGCGCCATCGCCATCAATACCCGTTCCAGCAGGGCTAGGGGCAGACCTTCCTCGATGAAGGCGTTCAAGGTCAGATAAAGCGGCGTCGCGCCCGAAACGGCCAGATCGTTGACGGTCCCATGGATGGCCAGGCTGCCGATGTTGCCGCCGGGAAACTCCAAGGGCTCCACCGTGAATCCGTCGGTGGTGGCCATCAGTTCGAAACCATTCAGGTCCAGGGGCAGATATGCCGCATCGACCCGGGTGTCCAGGCAATCATTGCCCAGGTAATACTCGAACATCCCGTCGATCAACTCCCGCATATAACGGCCACCGTTGCCATGGGCGAGGGTGATGAATTCGTCCTGAAGTTTTCGTCGATTGGACATGGTTTTTTGTCGTGTCTGGCTAGCGGGTTTTGAAGAATATCACGATTTATCTGGCGCTCCACGGCGGGCTTGGGTTAGACAGCGATTCTCAGTTTGGCCCAAAGCGCCGTCATTCCAGCAGGGATGCAGGAATCCAGTCACAAGGATGTGAAGCTTTAATCTGGCACTTCCCTTCAATCCAGCACTTATGCGCCCTATAGATGCCAGAATTGATTAAGATTCACCTTTCACAGCTTGAATGGCGTAACTTGTATCCGGTAACTGAAAAAACGAAAGTATCCTTTTGGTGTTTTTCTGCAAAGATCCCAAAACTGAATAAAG
>JAQTSI010000023.1 GCA_028711365.1 Methylococcaceae bacterium | reverse complement strand
CTCTCGTCGACCGGCTTGCCTTCGAAGAGCCCGGCGCGTTCTGTCCGTTTCAGGTTGAGCTCCTGCTCCGCCAGGTCGAAGGCTTCCTTAGCGGATTGAGTTTGCTCCTGCGCTTTTGTCAAACCCGACGCCAGGCCATCCCGTTCCGTCTTGAGGATAGCGAGCTGGCCGGTCAAGTCTTGGACCTGCTTTTGCGTCGTCAGCCAGGACTGGGCATTCTGTTCACATTGTTGGTGATAAACGACCGGATCGTTCTGCCAGGTTTGCCGCCATGATGCGGTATCGAATACTGGGTCCAGTTTGGCCAGATGGGCCTCGAGCCTTGTGCTGGATTCTGCGTGTTTATGGGTTTCGGTTTCACGGGTTTGTTCCGCTTCCTTCAGGCTTTGGCCAAGACCGTCATGGGCCTGCTGGGCCTGGGTCTGTTGCTGAATGGCTTGATCCAGGCCCAGCCGGGTTTGTCTGGCCTGATCCAGCGCGGATGTCATCCTCGCCAGGCCGGCTTGGGCTTGGCTGTGCTGTTCCTCGGCGCGAGCCAGTTCGGCGGAAAACCAACTCGGACTTTGATCGGGTGGTACCGGCTGCAAGGCATCGTAGAGCGGCAGTGCCTTGAACTGGGCATGGGCCTTTTCGAGATTGCCGGCGAGTCGATGGAGCTGATGGTCTACTTCAGCAAGTTGCTTGGCCAGGTGCTCGATTTGCACCTGCGCCCGGCTTTCCTGGCTTTCGAGTTCATTGACGGCCCGCTGACAGGTGTCGACTTTGGCCTGCAGTTCGGCGAGTTGGCGTTGAAACGGATGCTCATCCGACAGCGCGTAAGGATGTTCGATTGCGCCGCAAACCGGACAGGGATGGCCGGTCTCCAGACTGGCCCTAAGTTGTTCGACGCTCTCGCTGCAAGCGGCTTCGGCGATTTTCAGCATGCGCGCGGCCTGCTGGTGGGTGGCATTCAAGGCCGGCAAGCGGCTTTGCGCGTCGGCGAGGCTTGCTTGCTGTTGCTGCGAATTAGCTTCGATTTGCGCGCGTTTTTCGCCCTGCGCAGCTTGCTCGGCTTCGAGTTCCACCAAGCGTTGAAACTGAATTTGCAGGCTGTTCAATTGCTCGCGCCGGTCTGCGGCGAGTTTCAACTGTTGCGCCAGGGACTCGGGGTTGAATCCGGCCTGTGCTTGCTCGGCCTCGCGATGGGCCTCCTGGGCGGCTTGCTGCTGCGCTTTTGCCTGTTCGAGTTTCTGGGCCGTTCGTGCCTGCTCTTTCTGCAACTTGGCCACCCGCTTTATGGCCTGTCCGATGGACTGCTCGGCGGCTCGGACTTCGACGCAGGCTTTGCCGGCTTCCTGGAGCAGCATATCCCAGCGCGGCCATTGCTCGCCCAGTGCTTGCCAGCCGACATGGGACTGCAACCAGGCCTGGGCCGTTTCCAGCGTGGAGTACATTCCGCCATGGGCTTTCTGCTTGTCTTGCAAATTGCGCTCGGCTGAGGTTAGCGCCTTCCGCGCGGTCTCCAGCGCCTCTTGGCGAGCCCTGTGATGGGGCTCCAGACTGCCGATTTCCGCGTCCAGTCGGCGGGCCTGATGCAGTTGTGGCAAGGCTTCGGCCTTGTTCTGCTCGGCCGATTGCTGCGCTTGCCGGGCTTCGCCGTGCCGGGAGAGGGCGGCTTGTTCGGCCGCGGACGCGCGGGCTAGTTCACTTTCTGCCTGAGTGACCTGCTGGGCGCTGACTCGGGTGTCTTGCCGGGTTCGATCCAGCTCCTGGATCAACGATCGGCCCGGTTGTGCCGCTTCGATCAGGCTCAATTGCTGCTGCCGGGGGATGGCTTGTGCTTGGGCGTCCTGAGCCTGCTGCAAGGTATCGGCGGCCTGTTGCCGGGCGGATTCGAGCTGGCTGCGCCGCTCATGCCAGGCGATGCCGCGATCGATCTCACCCTTGTGCTTTTCCTGTCGTTCCAAGCCTAGGGCTGCGTCCTGTTGCTGCTGCTGCAGTTCCGCTCGCTGCGGTTCGTCCAGGGGCTGCTGCCCGTCGAGTTGGGCTTGCAGCAGTTTGAGGGATTCGCCCTCGGCCCTGGCGCGCTCGAAAGCCCGTCTGGAGATTCGGCTGTAGATTTCGGTGCCGGTGAGGGTTTGCAGCAGGTTGGAGCGTTCGTCGTCCGAGGCTTTCAGGAAGGCGCTGAATTCGTTCTGCGCCAACAGCACGGCGCGGGTAAACTGGTCGAAGTTCAAACCCAATTTTTCGACGATGGCATTCTGTACTTCGGTCTTCACCGAGCCGATCCGCTGGCTGCCGATGATCCCGGTAAGCTGCATCTCGGTATTCTGCAGTTTGCCGTCGGTCCGACCTCGCGCTCGCCGCACATTCCACCGGGCGCGGTAGGGCTGGCCGTCGTTGCCGAGGAAATCCACTTCCGCATACCCTTCGGCGCATCCCCGGCGCAGCAGATTACGGGCATCGGAGGGGCTGATGGTTTCATCGCCCACATCGGGTAAATTGACGCCCCGGCTGGTGGCGGTCTTGAGCCGGGGAGTATTGTCGTACAGCGCCAGGCACAGGGCATCCAGCAGCGTGCTCTTGCCGGCGCCGGTCGGTCCGCTGATGGCGAACAGGCCGGCGGATGCCAAGGGCTCCCGGGTAAAATCGATATCAAACTCCCCCGCCAGCGATGCGAGGTTCTTGCCGCGTATGGCAAGTATTTTCATGCGTCCGCTCCTTCGGAGGGTTCAAGCAACAGTTCGAAGAAGGCTTTTTGCAGACCCTCGGGCGCTTCGCCGCCGTAAGTATTGCGGTAATGTCCGAGGAAGATGTCTTCCGGTTGCAGCTGGCCGAGATCGTCTAGGGGAGCCATCGTTTCGGCAGCGGTGTCGTTTTGCCGCCGCACGTGGTTGGGATCGATCCGCGCCAGACGCACCGGTTTACCGGCAAGCGCCGCTTCCACCGCAGGGCGAGCGCCAGGCTCGGGGCCGTCGTACAGCACTCGCACTTCCAGATAAGGCCACTGCTGTTCCGGCAAGTCTTCCAGTTCCAGTTCCGCTAATACTGCCAGCACTTCGGACAGGATTTGCGGTTGCGGTGGCACCCGCAGCAGTTCGACGAAGCGCGGTACCGGGATAGCCTGAATCGCGCCGGCCTTTTCATCCGCCAGATCGATTCGAACGACCTGATGGCGGTAATGGGTTTCGGAAAACGACATGGGCAGTGGGCTGCCGCTGTAGCGTATCCAGTCCTGTCCACCCACCGATTGGGCCAGATGCAGATGCCCCAGCGCCGCATACGCGATGCGATCGTCGAACACGCCTGTGGGCAGCATCTCCGCACCGCCGATGACGATGCGACGTTCGGAATCGCTTGAAATACCTGTGCCGGCCATGTGACAGTGTCCCATGGCCAGGACGGCTTGATCCGGTTCCCGGCATGACAGCGCCCACTCCAAGGCTTGCCGGTAGAGTTCGGCGACGCCGGACAGATAGGCATCGCCCTTGTCCATTCGCGGCACATCGCCCGGCCTTAAGAACGGAACGGCCAGGCACCAGGCGCGGGTCTGGCCGGAACGGTCCCGTAAGGGGATGACCAATTTTTCGATCTCGATTTCGTCTTCGCCACGGCGGCCTACCTGGCCGACCACCACGGTGCCGAAGACTTCCAACAGTGGCGCGGGTGCTTCCAATCGCCCGGGCGAATCGTGGTTGCCGGCGATCAGTACGATGTTGAGATGGGGCAGCCGGTGACGTGCTGCCTGGAGAAACCGGTAAAGCTGCCTTTGTGCCGACGATGAGGGGTTGGCGTTATCGAATACATCACCGGTCACCAGCAAGACATCGGCCTGCTCCGATTCCAGTTGTGACAGCAGCCAGTCGAGAAAGCACTGGTGCTCGTAAGTCCGGTCGAATCCGTGCAGGGTTTGCCCCAGATGCCAGTCCGACGTGTGGATTATCCGCAATCTTCCTCCTTCTCCCCTGCCGGGTCATCGTCAAGGGACCAGACTCTAGTTCGCGGCCTTGGATAGGTCAATAGATGGGTAGCACCGACGGGAAAGGGATCGCCAGTATCGAAGGTGCGCATCTGATCCAGTCCGAATAGCGCTGGTACAGGCGGAAGCCTCGTTTCAGCAGTCCTCAGACGCTGAGCATCATCGATCGGCCTTAAGAGACCGAGCGAGGGATCTGTGAAAAGAGAAAGTGTGACGGGTTTCACTCTGGAAAAATCATCCGTGAAACCAAGAGAGCTTGTAACGTCGACCATTGGATTGGTCGGGGTGAGAGGATTCGAACCTCCGGCCACTGCCTCCCGAAAGCAGTGCTCTACCAGGCTGAGCTACACCCCGTATTGATTTCAGTAGCTGCGTTCCACCGAAAAATGTGCGAGTCGAATGAGCGCTTCCTTGTACTCCGAAGCGGGAAGACTCTGGATCGCCGTGACGGCCTTCGCTGCCTCCTCCCTAGCACGCTGCGCAGTATACTCGATTGCCTTGGTAGACTCAATGATTGTGTAAACTTCCTTGAAACGGTCCCGATTGCCTTCCTCGATGGTCGCGCGCAACAAAGCCGCCTGCTCCTCGCTGCCATGTTCGATGGCGAAGATCAAAGGCAAGGTAGGCTTGCCCTCGGCCAGATCATCGCCCAAATTCTTGCCCAAATCTTCCGGGTTGGCTTTGTAATCCAAAGCATCGTCGATCAGCTGGAAGGCGATGCCCAGGCGCAGGCCGTATTCCTTGAGGCTGTCTTCCACCTCGACCGGCGCATCCGACAACACGGCCGCGAGTTGGACCGCCGCGCTGAAGAGGATGGCGGTTTTCCGGGAGATGACCTGGAGATATTTCTCTTCGGTGGTGGCTGGGTTATTGCAGTTGAGTAATTGCAACACTTCGCCTTCGGCGATGGCGGTGGTGGTGCGGGAGAGAATCTCCATGACGCGCATGTTCTTGACGCTGACCATCAATTCGAACGAACGCGAATAGAGAAAATCGCCCACCAGCACGCTGGCGGCATTGCCCCAGAGCTGGTTGACGGTATCCTGTCCCCGGCGCAAGGAGGACTCGTCCACCACATCGTCGTGCAACAGGGTTGCGGTATGGATGAATTCGACGACCGCGGCCAGGATGATGTGTTGCTGCCCCTGGTAGTTCAAAGCCTTGGCGGCCAGCAATAGCAGCATGGGGCGCAGACGTTTGCCGCCGCTGCTGACGATGTATTTGCCGATCTGGTTGATCAACACCACGTCGGAACTCAGTTCGCGAATGATGAGCTGGTTGACCGCAGCGGTTTCCGCTTCGACGAGCTGCTTGATGCCGGCAAATTCCTGGTTGGGGCTGGCGGCCGTCGCCGATGAGGTGTTGGAAGCGCTAAGGATCGTCATGCAAGTTCCCCGCCAAAAGGCGGATTTCCTTTACCAGTCAATAAAATGTGCGAATCGTATGAATCCGCACCAGATGTGTCAAGCTTAATCGTTCCCGGCCGACGATTCACCGCAATTGCTTGCCGCTACGGGCATCGAAAATCGCCGTGGGCTTTGCCAGACCCCCGGTCTTTCCCGGCAGGAAAACCAACTCGGCGTCGCTGAAATAGGCTCGCACTTTGAGGCGGGTGCGGGCGGGTGGAGAGCCGGTGGGATTGGCGCTGGTCGAGACCAGCGCGCCTCCGAAAGCCTGGCACAGCGCCGAGGACAGAGGGTGAGCGGTGACCCGCACGGCAATGGTATCATGATCTCCGCGCAGCCATGCAGGTGTTTGGGAACTGGCGGGGACGATCCAGGTGATGGGGCCAGGCCAGCCGGCCAGGCGCCGCAGGTCGTGGGCTTTTAGGTCCAGGAAAGGCTCGATCTGCCGGGAATCAGAGCCGATCAATATCAGCCCCTTGAGTACAGGCCGCCGCTTCAGCGCCAACAGGGAATCGACCGCCGCCTCGTTGCAGGGATCACAACCCAATCCCCAGACGGCTTCCGTGGGATAAGCCAAAAGACCACCACGGCGCAACTGCCTAACCGCCAGGCGCAGGCGTAACCGCGAAACCCAGCTCATGGCACTTGTCCACCATTAAGCCGGTCAACCGCCGAGATCACCTTCGTAAGGGGTGGCATAACCGCATTCTTTTTGCGGGCAGACTTTTTCCATCCCGCGCCGCTTGGTGGTCTTGATGGTCAGGATCGGCCAACCGCAGTTGGGGCAGGGTTCGGCGATGGGCGGATTCCAGGCGGCGTAACTGCAGGTGGGATAGGTGGAGCAGGAATAGAACAGCTTTCCGAAACGCGATTTGCGCTTGATCAAGCTGCCTTTCTTGCACTCGGGGCATGGGACTCCGGTATCCTCCGGCTTTTCCAGCGGCTCGATATGCTTGCAGGTCGGGTAGCCGCTGCAACCGATGAATTTGCCGTAACGCCCGGTCTTCATCACCAGGGGGGAATCACACTTAGGGCAAGTTCTGCCCTCGATGACCTCCGGCTCCGCCGCCTGGGCTTCCCCGCCGAGGTTGCGGGTATATTTGCAGGTCGGATAATTGTTGCAACCGATGAAGCGTCCGTTGCGGCCCAGCCGGATGGACAACTTGCCGCCGCATTCGGGACAGTCCTCTTCGATGGCCTCGTGAGTCACATCGGCGCGCTTGAGACTCTCATCCTTATCCTCGATGAGCGACTTGAACGGCCCCCAAAACTCGCGCATCAACGGAATCCAGGCCTTTTCGCCGCGGGAAACGGCGTCCAGTTCGTCCTCCAGGTTGGCGGTGAAATGGTAATCCACGTAGCGCGTGAAGTGTTCGGTGAGGAACTTGTTGACGATGCGGCCCACGTCGGTCGGCTGGAAGCGCTTGCTTTCCAGCACCACGTAATGGCGCTGCTGCAGGGTGGAGATGATGGAGGCATAGGTGGAAGGCCGGCCGATGCCATACTCTTCCAGGGTCTTGACCAGACTCGCTTCGGTGTAACGCGGCGGCGGTTCGGTAAAATGCTGGCCGGCGATGATCTCTTCCAGAGCGACGGTTTCGCCTTCCTTCAAGGGTGGCAGGTAGCTCTCCTCATCATCGGCCGCCGCCGCGTCGTCACGGCCTTCCAGGTAAACCGCCATGAAGCCCGGTTCGATCACGGTCGAACCGTTGGCGCGGAAAACATTGCCTTCGCCGCAGCCGAGGTCGACGGCCACGGTGCCGATGGTGGCGTGGATCATCTGGCAGGCGACCGTGCGCTTCCAGATCAGATTGTAGAGCTTGAACTGGTCCGGCGTGAGATGGGACTTGACGGCTTCCGGCGTACGCTGGGCCGAGGTGGGCCGGATGGCTTCATGGGCTTCCTGGGCGTTCTTGCTCTTGGTTTTATAGAGGCGCGGCTGGGGCGGAACCTTGTCCTGGCCGAAACGGGCGGCGATCAGTTCGCGCAATTCCTGCACGGCTTCGTTGGCCAGGTTCACCGAGTCCGTGCGCATGTAACTGATCAGACCCACGCTCTCGCCGCCTAGATCGATGCCTTCGTACAACTGCTGGGCAATGGTCATGGTGCGGCGGGTGGTGAAGCCCAGCTTGCGCGCAGCCTCCTGTTGCAGGGTCGACGTCGTGAAGGGTGCGGAGGGGTTGCGTTTGCGCTCTTTTTCCTCGACCTTGACGACGAGCAGCTTGCCTTCGGCCAGGCGCAGCAATTCATCGCGAATGCCTTGGGCCTGTTCCTCGTTGGCGATGCTGAATTGTTCCAGCTTGGCGCCCTGGAAATGAATCAAGCGGGCCTTGAAAGCCTGGCCTTCGGCTTGAGCCTGGGCCTCGATGGTCCAATATTCCTGGGTCTTGAAGGCTTCGATCTCCAACTCCCGCTCCACGATCATGCGCAAAGCCGGGCTTTGTACACGCCCTGCGGATAGACCGCGGCGAATCTTCTTCCACAACAACGGGGAGAGCTTGAAACCGACCAGATAATCCAGTGCGCGGCGGGCCTGTTGGGCGTTGATGAGATCGAGGGACAGCGTCTTGGGGTTTTCGATGGCTTCGAGAATGGCGCGCTTGGTGATCTCATGGAAAACCACCCGGTAAACCGGCTTGTTTTCCAGCAATTTTTTTTCCTTGAGGATCTCGGACAAATGCCAGGAAATGGCCTCGCCCTCGCGGTCGGGGTCGGTCGCCAGATACAGCACATCGGCTTTCTTGGCCGCGCTGGCGATGGCCTGGACGTGCTTCTGGTTCTTGTCGATGAGCTCGTATTTCATCGCAAAATCGTGATCGGGATCGACCGCGCCCTCCTTGGGAACGAGATCGCGTACATGGCCATAGGACGCATAGACCTGGAAATCCTTGCCCAGGTATTTTTCGATGGTCTTGGCCTTGGCCGGGGATTCTACGATGACGAGGTTATGACTCATTGATCGGTTGCGACAGGAAGCGTAAAAAAACGGCGGAAGGTCGGTTCAGTGTAAATAGCTGGGGAGCGATTCGTAAACCAGGTTCTCCATGCGGGCGAACGCGATTTCCTCGTTGGGCTGGCTGAACAACACCATCAGCACGATCCATTTCAGGTTCTCCAGCGAGATGGCCTCTTCTTGCAGCGCCATGACCCGGTCGATGACCAGTTCGCGGCTGGCGGGCGCAAGGATTGCGGATTGCTCGAGGAACATCAACAGGCCACGGCAATCCGTATCCAGCTTGGCGCATTCTTGGCTGGAAAAGATACGGAAAGCGGGAGTGGAGGCCGACTTGATCGGTTTTTGCTCGGACAGGGATTCCAGCCAATCGAATGCCTTGTTGACTTCTCTTTGCGGAAAACCGGCTTCCAGCAATTCGGTGCGGATGGCATCGGGATCGGGGGTCAAATCCGTTTCATCGTCCATGTAGTTCTCAAAGAGATAAATCAGCACATCAAATACGTTTTCTTTCATTCTCGCTCTCGGTTGGAGGGACGGGGAGTTTCACCTGATCCGGCTAAAGCCGCCGCTGGCGGAAACCACATAGCCTTGCAGTTCCAGTAGCAGTAACAAGGAGCTGATCGCTTCCGGCGTCTTTCCCGTCGCCGCCACTAGAGTATCCACGGAGGTCGGGGCATACGCAATATATTTCAATAGCGCATGGCATTCGGGATCAAGCTTTTCCTCGTGCTGTTCCCGGTAAACCGCAGCTTGTAAAGGCAGCCGAGCGGCGGCAAATTCTTCCAGGATGTCCGTCACCGTTTCCACCAGTTTCGCGCCTTGTTTGATCAGGGCGTTGCAGCCTCGCGCCAAGGGATCGTTGATGGAACCGGGCAAGGCGAATACTTCTCTGCCCTGTTCTAGGGCCATGCGGGCGGTGATCAAAGATCCGCTGCGCGCGGCGGCTTCCACCACCAGCACGCCTAATGATAGCCCGCTGATGATGCGATTGCGCCGGGGAAAATTACCCGCTTGGGGAGGCGTGCCGAGGGGGAATTCGGAAATCAACGCCCCGCCCTGATCGAGGATCTGTTCGGCAAGAAAGCGGTGACGCCGGGGGTAAACCTGGTCCAGGCCGGTGCCGGCCACCGCCAGGGTGAGTCCGCCGCCGCTCAGGGCGCCGCGATGAGCCGCCCCATCTATCCCTAAAGCCAAGCCGCTGGTCACGGCGAAACCGGCCTGCACCAGCGCGCGGGCAAAATCGCCGGCCATCCTTTCGCCAATCGGCGAGGGATTGCGGCTGCCGACCACGGCCAACTGTCTCGCCTGCAATGCAGCGGGTTCTCCGTCCACGAACAGCAGCGGCGGCGGATCGGGGATCTCCCGCAAAGCCTTCGGGTAGGCGGCATCGCCCAGATCCAGGCAATGGTGTCCCGGCAACTCCAACCAGCGCAGGTCGTTTTCGATCCGCCTCCAGTCGGGGTTTTGCAGCCACTCCAGGGTCGATTTTCCCAGTCCCAAAGCGGACAGATCTGCCGGGGACTCGGCGAAGACGGCGGCAGGCGATCCCAAGCGCTCGATCAGCGCCTGGTAGGTGCGGGGCCCCACTCCCGGGGCGCGCAGCAAAGCCAGCCGAAAGCGCAGATCTGCGCCGGCAGTTGCCGCCATTTAGGGAGTTTTGACGGCGTCGTTCAGATGAATGGCCCGGGTTGCTTTCAGGATCAGGCCGAAACTGACCCTTTCATAGGGACGGAAGATCATCAACAACCCTTCTTTCTCGCGTGGCAGGACGATGCTTTCCCCGACCGTGCGGCTGATGATGTCGCGCTGGATGTGTCCGCTTTGAAGTATCTCCATGACATGGCCGGTTTCGATGCCGTCGACCGAACCCCGATCGATCACGACGATCGCGTACTGGCCGATCTGCGAAACCCCATCCACCACCGAGATGATGTGCCCTTCGATGCTTTGCGCTGGAATATGCGGCTCGTAGCGCATATAGACCTTCTCCTGCTCAGAGGGCAGGACACGGTCGCCGATGATGACTTCGCGGGCGGTTTTGGTGAGCTGCAGGGTCGCCGTCTCGCCGCCTGTCTGCATTTGCGCATCGGCCACATACAGAGCCTCATAGCCCAGGATGTCGCCGCTCACCGCATCCCGGTAGGGTTTGCCCGGGCGGAAAATCATATAGCCCAAAGAATTGTCTTCCTCCATGCCACGTACATACACCCTGTCCCCGGCCCCGCCGACGACATGCTCGTCGGCGATGGCCAAGACATAGGGGGCCTTTTCCATGGCGTCTTCGTCGACGACCTTGGGCTGGGTCAGAAACGGCTGGATGACATTCATCGGAATGGTGGGAATGGCCTGAGCCTGCGGTGTAGCCCTGACCATGGGACTGAGCCTGACTTGATCCGGGCGCTGCACCACCTGCAGCCGGGGTTTGCCGTCTACGAAGCTCAGCGCCAGTTCATCGCCGGGATAAATCCAGTGCGGGTCGGCAATCTCGGGATTGTCATGCCAGATAGCCGGCCATTGCCAGGGGTCGCGCAAAAACCTTTCGGCGATGCCCCAGAGCGTGTCTCCCCGAACGACGGTATAGCGTTGCGGGTGATCGGGATTCAGCTCGACTTCGTCGGCCAAAACGAAAACGCTCGTGAATAAAAGCAAAAAACCGCACAAAATCCGCCATTTCATAAGTGCCATATCCTCTGCTTGCCGTCCCGCGGAAAATCGCCGCACGACGCTGATCGATCGTAGAGCTGATCTTTAAAGAACCCAGGAAACCCCGAAAGCCTGCGGCAGGATGAATCATTTTTCGAACGCCGCGGCCAGTTGAAGCGTTCAAAGTCTAATCGAATTCGGCTAGAATTCCAAAATCCCTTGAATTCTGCACAATCGGCGAAATTATGGCCCTCCTCACGATCCTCGAATACCCGGATTCCCGCCTCAGAAAGAAAGCCCTCGCGGTAGCGACGGTGGACGATTCCATCAGGACGCTGGTGAGCGATATGCTGGAGACCATGTATGCCGCACCCGGCATCGGTCTGGCGGCGAACCAGGTGAATGTGCAGAAACGGGTGATCGTCATCGACATCTCCGAAGAGAAAAATACCCCCCTCTGCCTGATCAACCCTGAAATCATCGAGAAAACCGGGACCGAGGAAATGGACGAGGGTTGCCTGTCCCTGCCCGGCATCTTCGAGAAAGTGAACCGGGCGGAGAAGGTGAAATTCCGAGCCCTGGACCTCGATGGCCATCGCTTCGAACAGGAGGTCGATGGCCTTTTGGCCGTCTGCATCCAGCACGAAGTCGATCATCTCGAAGGCAAATTATTTGTCGATTACCTTTCCCAGCTTAAACGCCATCGGGCCAGGAAAAAACTGGAGAAGGAACGCCGCCAGAAAAGCGCCAAACCCGAACCGCAGACGCATGTGGCCATCTGATCCGCCATCCCCGGCTCGCCCGTCATGAAAATCCTTTTCGCCGGCACCCCCGAATTCGCGGTTCCGACCCTGCAAATGCTGATAAGCTCCGGTCATGAGGTGGTGGCGGTCTACACCCAGCCGGACCGCCCTTCCGGCCGGGGACGCAAGGATAAACCCAGCCCGGTGAAGCTGCTGGCCCAAACCCAGGGGATCGAAATCTGCCAACCGGAAAGCCTGAAATCGCCCCAGGAGCAGGAAAAACTGTCCTCGTTCGCTGCCGATTTGATGGTGGTGGTGGCCTACGGTCTGATTTTACCCAAAGCGGTGCTGGAAATACCCAGGCTGGGTTGCGTCAATGTCCACGGCTCCCTGTTGCCGCGCTGGCGCGGAGCCGCCCCCATTCAGCGGGCGGTCCTCGCTGGCGATGCCGAGACCGGGGTCACCATCATGTACATCGAACCCAAGCTGGACGCAGGCCCCATGCTGCTCAAAGCGAGCACCCCCATCCTGCCGCTGGAGACCTCGGCCCAGTTGTACGAGCGCCTGGCCGTGCTGGGCGCCAAAGCCCTGGCCGATTGCCTTCCCGGCCTGGAAGCAGGAACCCTGCAAGCGCAAATCCAGGACGAATCCGAAGTGACTTACGCGGCGAAGCTGGACAAGAGCGAAGCGGCCATCGCCTGGTCCCTGCCCGCAGGGGAACTGGAGCGCCAAGTGCGGGCCTTCAACCCCTGGCCGGTGGCGCAAACCGTTTATCGCGGCGAAATCTTGCGCATCTGGTGCGCCCAAGCCTTGGACGAAACCGTGGCGGAGCCGCCCGGAACCGTCCTGTCCCGCGCCAAGACACTGGATGTGGCCACCGGCCACGGCGTGCTGCGCCTGTTGGAGGTGCAATTGCCCGGCAGCCGGCGCATGCCGGTGGCCGATTTTCTCAATGCGCATGACATGAGCGCGGTGCTGCTCGGCGCAGACGCTTGAACATGCGAGCCCTGGCGGCCCGTATCCTGTCCCGGGTCACGGCGGAAGGCTGTTCTCTCACCGCAGCCCTGGACGAGGCGCTGCCAACCATCGCCCAAGCCAACGACCGCAGTTTCGTCCAGGCTCTGTGTTTCGGCGTATTGCGCTGGTATCACCGGCTGGATTTCATCCTCCGCCAATTGGCGCCCAAACCCATACGCGATGAAGAAATCCGCCTTTTGGCCCTGCTCGGTTTGTATCAACTGGAATACAGCCGGGTCAAACCTCATGCCGCGGTGGCCGAAACCGTATCCGCCGCCGGACGCAAAACCTGGGCGAAACCTCTGCTCAACGGAGTGCTGCGCAGTTTCCAGCGGGACCGGGAAGCATTGCTGGAACGGGCCGAGGCCGACGAAACCGCCGCGCATTCCCATCCGGCCTGGCTGATCGGCAAAATCCGTAAAAACTGGCCGCAGGATTACCCGGCCATCCTGCAGCAGGCCAACCGGCAGCCTCCCATGACCCTGCGCGTCAACCTCCGCCAAGGCGGGAGAGAAGACTATCTGGGGGTTTTGCAGGCCGCCGGCATTGCCGCCCGGATCTGTCGGTTCGCCGAAGCGGGCCTCATCCTGGAAAACCCGGTGGCGGTGGAAAAACTGCCCGGATTCGACAGCGGCCGGGTTTCGGTCCAGGACGAGGCCGCCCAACTGGCATCGACGCTGCTGGATCTGCGCCCCGGACACAGGGTGCTGGATGTCTGCGCGGCCCCCGGCGGTAAGACCTTGCAGATCCTGGAAAGCCACCCCGACCTGGGCGAGATGGTCGCCGTGGACATCGCCGTCGACCGGCTGGATAAGATCCGTGAGAACCTCGCCCGTGGCAGACTAGCCGCCACGGTGTTGGGCGGAGACGCCGCGCAGCCATCAAACTGGTGGGACGGCAGGCCATTCGACCGCATCCTGGTGGACGCCCCCTGTTCCGCCACCGGGGTGATTCGCCGCCATCCCGACATCAAATTGCTGCGCAAGCCGGAGGACATCGCCCAGTTGCAAACTTTGCAGCGGCGCATCCTGGAGGCGATGCATCCCGTGCTCGCCGAGGGAGGGCTGTTGGTTTACGCCACCTGTTCGATCCTGAAACAGGAAAATGAAACCCAGATCGAATCTTTCCTGCGCGATCATCCCGAATTCAGCGAAATCCCCATCCAGGCGGAATGGGGCCGCACCAGCGGCCCTGGCCGGCAGATCCTGACGGGAGAATACGACATGGACGGATTTTTCTATGCGCGACTGGCAAAATGAAAGCCGGCTCCCGATGGCTGATGGCATTCTGCCTGCTGCTGGTCTGCCTCACTAGCGCCGGCGCGGCGGAATATGGGTTTCGCATTCTTCGCGCGGAACTGAAACCGGACCCGACCCCCCAGGCTTATCGGCTGGATGCCGATATCGACTACCGCTTCAGCGAACCTGCCATCGACGCCCTGCAGAACGGCGTCTCCCTGACCCTGGTCTTGCATGTCAAAGCCAAGCGGGACAGCGATAGCTGGCGGGACGAGGTCATCATGGACGAAAAACACAGCTTCCGGGTACGCTACCATGCGCTTTCCAAACAATATCAAATCGTTTACCCCGATGACGGGACACCGCGCAATTTCGTCAGCCTCAACGCCCTGCTGGAAGCCATGGGATCGATACGCGACCTGCCCTTGCGGCCGATCAAGCCTTTCCTCGCGAAACAGCGTTATCGTGCCAGCCTGGATGTGACATTGGACATCGAATCCCTGCCTCTGCCTTTGCGCCCGGTAGCCTATCTCACCCCCGCCTGGTACCTGGATAGCCCACTCTACAAATGGACATTCGCCGAATAAAACCGCCCTGGGAGCTGTCGATCCTGATCCTGTTCGCGGCCATCGTCGGCTCCCTGCACATGATGAGCTCAGCCACCCAGGATTCCTCCCAACTGGACCGAACGTACTCCTGGCTATTGTTGATCAACATCCTGGGGTCGATGCTGCTGCTGGGCCTGGTCGTCGTCAATTTGTACTGGCTGCATCGCCAGTTGGAGAAAAAGGCGGCGGGTTCCAGGTTGACCGCGCGCATGGCGTTTTTGTTCATCCTGTTGGCGCTGGCCCCGGCCTCGATCGTGTTTTATTACTCCATGCAATTCCTGCAGCAAAGCATCGATAGCTGGTTCGACGTCCGCATCGATCGCGCCATGGAGGATGCCCTGGAATTGGGGCGAACGGCGCTGGACGAGCGTATGAGGGGCCTGCTGAAACAGACCGAGCAGATCGCCTCCCATCTGGATAACGTGCCCGAATCCATGATTGCGATTACAGTCAGCGAGGTTTACGACAACTCGGAGGAGAGCGAGTTGACGGTACTCTCGAAAAATGGCCGCATCCTCGTCTCCAGCGGCGCCCGATCGGACCGGATCGTGCCCGATCTTCCCGGCGAGGGGGTGCTGTCGCAATTGCGCCCCGACAAACCCTTCGTGGGGCTGGAACCGGCTTCCGGATCGGGCATGAAGATCCGCACCCTGATCCTGGTCATCGGAAGATTGGAATACGATGAAAAATATTATGTCCAGGCCCTCTATCCCATGCCTCAGCATTTGGCGGAACTCGCCGCCACGGTGGAAGCGGCCTATGCCCATTACAAGGAACTGAACTACCTGCGCAGTTCGCTCAAATTCAGCTTCGCGCTGACCCTTTCCCTGGTGTTATTGCTCAGCCTATTGGCGTCGATCTGGGCGGCTTTCGTCAGCATCCGCCGCATCGTCGCCCCGGTCAAGCGCCTGGCCGAGGGAACCCGCGCCGTGGCTGAAGGCGACTATGAAAAGCGGCTGCCGGTGAAAAACAAGGATGAACTCGGATTTCTGGTGGAATCGTTCAACGCCATGACCGCCAAAATCGCCAGGGCCAGGGACGAAGCGCAGAATTCCCGCCATGAGGTGGAGCGCCAGCGCGCCTACCTGGAGACGGTGCTGGGCAATCTGTCTTCCGGGGTGATGAGCTTCGATGCCCACCTGCGGCTGCAAACCGCCAATCATGCGGCGGACGCTATCCTCCATGCCGATATCGGCTCCCTGCTGAACTCCCCCCTGCCGGAACTGGCCCAGGCCCACCCCCATCTCGCCGAACTGCTGGAGGTGGTGGGAGAACATATCATCCGCGAAAAAACCTGGCACAAGGAAATCCACTTCATCGGCCCGGAAGGGCGACAGGAATTGCTCTGCCGGTGCACGCCGCTGTTCGATACGGGGCAGATCTGGCAAGGCGCGGTGGTGGTATTCGACGATGTGACCGCCCTCATTCAGGCCCAGCGTCGCGCGGCTTGGGGCGAAGTGGCCCAGCGCCTGGCCCATGAGATCAAGAATCCGCTGACGCCCATCCAGCTTTCGGCCGAAAGGCTCAAACACAAGCTATCGAAGGGACTGGGCGAGAACGAGATGGAAGTGTTGAACCGTTCCACCCGCACCATCATCCAGCAGGTCGAAGCGATGAAAAGCATGGTCAATGCTTTCGCCGAATACGCCAAGCCCTCCATCATCAATCTGCAACAGCTCGATCTGGCCGCCCTCATCGAGGAAGTGACCGCGCTTTATCCCCCGCAATCCGGGATAGAATTCGAACTGTCATTGGACCGGAAACTTCCCAAGATATCCGCCGATCCGGTGCGGTTGAGGCAGGTGCTGCATAATATGATCAAAAACGCCCAGGAAGCCATGCCTCCGGAAAGTCGCGGGAACATGCAAATCACCGCCCATTTGATGCAAGAAAACAGCATTTCCCAAATCGAAATCCTGTTGCGCGACAACGGCCCCGGCATCCCGCCTGAGCAGACCGTCGGGGTATTCGACCCTTATGTCACCACCAAGAACAAAGGCACCGGCCTGGGTTTGGCCATCGTGAAAAAAATCATCGAGGAACATGGTGGATCGATCCGCCTGGATCCGTCCTTTAAGGGAGGAGCGGGTTTCGCCATCCGTCTTCCCATCGCCGAGCAGGAAGGGGGGAAACCTTGACTAAGCCCTATATATTGGTCGTGGACGACGAGCCGGATATCCGCCAATTGTTGCAGGAGATTCTGGAGGATGAGGACTACGAAGTCGCCGTCGCCGAAAATGCCGCGGCGGCACGAGCGTTGCGGGCGTCTCACAGGCCCGATCTGATTCTGCTGGACATCTGGATGCCCGACGAGGACGGCATCACCCTGCTCAAGGATTGGCTGGAGAGCGAGCCCAATGCCAGCCCGGTCATCATGATGTCCGGCCACGCCACGGTGGAAACGGCGGTAGAGGCCACTCGCCTTGGCGCTTACGATTTCCTGGAAAAGCCGCTTTCCCTGGCGAAATTGCTGGTGACGGTGGAACGGGCGCTGGAAAACGCCCAACTGAGGCGGGAGAACATCGGCCTCAAACGCCGCGTGGAAGCCTTGGTCGAACCCATCGGCAAGAGCGCCGTCATGGAACGGTTGAGAGAACAGGCCCGACGCTTGGCGCAGCATGATGCCAGGGTGCTGCTGATCGGCGAGCCCGGCTGCGGCAAGGAAAACCTGGCTCGTTATCTGCATTCCCATAGTTCCAGGCGCTCGGGGCCTTTCCTCGATGTCGGCGTAGGCGGCATCGCCCGGGAGTTCTCGGCCGTGGAATTCTTCGGTCGCGAGGAAAACGGCCGTATTCAGCCCGGACTGCTGGAACAGGCCCACGGCGGCACCCTATTTCTGGACGAAGTGGCCGACATGGAAGAAGAAACCCAGATGCGGTTATTGAGCGCTCTCGAGTCCCATAGTTTCTCCCGGGTGGGTGGGGCAGAACCGATCCACGTGGATGCCAGGCTCATCGCTTCCACTCGCAAATCCCTGGACGAGGAAGTTCGGGCGGGCCGGTTCCGTCGCGACCTGTATTATCTGCTCAATGTGGTCACCCTGCGGATTCCGCCGTTGCGGGAACACAACGAAGATATTCCCGATTTGCTCAGGTTTTACACCGATTATTATGTCAGCCGGGAAAAACTGACTTTCCGTCGTTTTCCCGTCGCGGTGCAGAATTTTCTCCGCCATTACCCTTGGCACGGCAACATACGGGAGCTGAAAAACCTGGTTCAGCGTCTGCTCATTCTGGGATCGGGGGACGAGGTCAGCCTCGAGGAAGTCAAGTCGGTGCTGGGGGAGTCCCTGGTCGAATTACCCGTCGGCAATCAGCAGGCGCCCGACTATTACGAACTGCCGCTGAAGGAGGCGCGAGAGCGTTTCGAAAAAGACTACCTTGAATATCATCTGGAAAAATACGGCGGCAGCGTGGCGCGGCTTTCCCAGGCCATCGGCCTGGAACGCACCCATCTTTACCGCAAGCTGAATTCCTTAGGGATCAAATTCCGAGAGAAGAAATAGCATGAAAATCATCATCCTTGGTGCGGGTCAAGTAGGCTCCAGCGTATTGAGCAGTTTGGCCAGCGAAGCCAACGACATCGTCGTGGTCGATACCCAACCTTCCGTGTTGCACGATCTCAGCGATCGCTACGACATCGGCACCGTTCAGGGCAACGCCGCCCACCCCATCGTGCTGGCCAAGGCCGGCGCGGCGGAAGCCGACATGCTGATCGCGGTCACCAGCGACGACGAAACCAATATGCTGGCCTGTCAGATCGCCGACACCCTGTTCAAGCTGCCGAAAAAAATCGCCCGCGTCCGCGCCATCGAATATCTGAATTACAAGGAAATCTTCGGCCCCCACGCGATCCCCATCGACGTGGTCATCAGCCCGGAGCAGATCGTCACCCGCTACATCGAGCGCCTGCTGGAATACCCCGGTGCCTCGCAGGTACTGGATTTCGCCGACGGCAAGGTGCGCATGGCTTCGGTACGCGCCCACCGGGGCGGACTGCTGGTCGGGCGGGAGATCAAGGAATTGCACCAGCACATGCCCAATGTCCATGCCCGCATCACCGCCATTTTCCGCAATGGCGCGACGGTGATACCCAACGGCAAGGTCGTCATCGAGGCGGACGACGAAGTGTTCTTCGTCGCCTCCAGCGAGGAGATCAAGGACGTGATGAGCGAATTGCGCGAAATCGACAAACCCTACAAACGCCTGATGTTCGCCGGCGGCGGCCACATTGGCAAACGCGTCGCCCAGGCCCTGGAAAACCGCTACCAGGTCAAGGTCATCGAAAAAAACACCCGGCGCGCCAAGAAGATCGCCGCCGAATTGTCCAATACCGTCGTGCTGTTGGGCGACGCATCGGACAAGGAACTGCTCATCAGCGAAAACATCGAAAGCACCGACGTTTTCTGCGCCATCACCAATGACGATGAGGCCAACATCCTCTCCGCCATGCTCGCCAAACGCCTGGGTGCGCGCCGCGTCATCAGCCTGGTCAACAAGAGCGCCTATGCCGACATCGTCGACGCCAGCCTGGTGGACCTGGTCATCTCGCCGCAACAGTCCACCATCGGCAGCCTGCTGCGCCATATCCGCAAGGGTGACGTGGTGCAGGTGCACTCCCTGCGCTACGGCGAGGCCGAGGCGATCGAAGCCATCGCCCACGGTGCCCGGGGCCAGTCCGAGATCGTCGGCCAGCGCATCGATCAGATCAAGATACCCGCCGGGGTGGTCATGGGCGCGCTGGTGCGCGGCGAGGAAGTATTGCAGATCCATCATGACACCATCATCGAGGAAGGCGACCATGTCATCATGTTCCTGCATGACAAGAAGCTCATTCGTGTCATCGAGAAGATGTTCAGGCTCACCGACCGGGGTGATGGCGCATGAAGATCGAGGAAATCCGCGCCAAATGGGACCGCTTCTACGCGGACGCGGACGAAGAGCCTGAACCCGCCGCGGTCCTGGGCGAAAACGCTCATTTGCTGCCCGACGGTGGAACGGCCCTGGATCTGGCCTGCGGTCTGGGCGGCAACGCCCTGTTTCTGGCCCGGCGAGGATTTGAGGTCAGCGCTTGGGATATTTCCCCGGTGGCCATTGCACGACTCAGCGCCCGCTCGAACCTGCTCGACTTGAACGTGGACGCCAAGGTCCGGGACGTGGAGACTGATCCGTTTCCCCAGCCAGGCTTCGATGTGATCGTGGTCAGCCGGTTCCTGGCCCGGCCTCTAGCCGGGGCCATCATCGACAGCCTCAGACCCGGCGGCCTGCTGTTCTATCAGACCTATATCCGCGACAAACCCACTGCTTCAGGCCCCTCCAACCCGGACTATCTGCTCGGAGAAAACGAGTTGCTCGCCATGTTCGACCGGTTGAAACTGGTGTTCTACCGCGAGGAAGCCCGCATCGGCGATCTGGGTCTAGGAAACCGGAACGAAGCGTTTTTGGTCGGCAGGCTTCCGGTCGACGGGAGCAAGCGCATCGATGCCCTATCACCGGCGAATGGCAAGGGCTTTTCGCTATAAATCCAATGGCAGGGGTCAGCCGAAACAAAGGCCTCGCGCCAGGCAGTGGACATCAACGCGGTGATACGGATGTCGGCAAGATGCTGTATAGCGATCTGGCGGCCAAGCAGGTATCCCTGTCTCTGGATTTGGCCGTCGAACTGCCGAAGGTGAAAGGTGATCCGGTGCAATTGCAGCAAGTCCTCATCAACCTGCTGTTGAATGGCAGCGAAGCCATGGCATCCATGAGCCCGGATGAACGCCGACTACAGGTTTGCAGCCGCAAGCAGGAGCCCGCCACGCACGAAGTCAGCGTGCGCGACAACGGAACCGGTATCGACCCCGAGCGGCTGGAACAAGTCTTCGAACCCTTTTTCACCAGTAAAAACCAAGGTCTGGGGATGGGGTTGGCCATCAGCCGCTCGATCGCCGCCGCCCATGGCGGTCGACTATGGGCCAGCAACCACCCTGATGGCGGAGCCCTCTTCCAGTTCGAACTCCCCATTTCCACGGAGATCAACCCATGAACCCTGTACCGACTGTGTTCATCGTCGATGATGATTCCGCCGTGCGCAGTGGCTTGAATCGACTGCTCCGATCCGCCGGCTACCAGACTGCCACTTTCGCTTCGGCGGGCGAGTTTCTCGACCATCTTGAAGACGACGGCCCCGGTTGTCTGGTGCTCGATATGCAATTGCCCGACTGCAACGGTCTCGACTTGCAACAGACTTTGAACAGACGCGGGCGGCTATTGCCCATCGTCTTCCTCACCGGTCATGGCGACATTCCGATGAGTGTGAGGGCGATGAAAGCCGGGGCCGTGGACTTCCTGACCAAGCCATGCCAGGACGATATCCTGCTTGCCGCCATCGATGCGGCTTTGAGTAGAGGACAACAGATGCGGCAGACGCGGTCGGATTTGGCCGAGTTCCGGAGCCGACTGGCTACCCTGACGCGGCGTGAGCGGCAAGTTCTGGATCTCGTGGTTGCAGGCCGGCTCAACAAGCAGATCGCCGCCGAACTCGGCACCTGCGAGCAGACCATCAAAGTCCACAGGATGCGGCTTAAGGAAAAACTATGCATTAAGTCGCTGGCCGATCTGGTGAGATGGGTGGAAAAAACTACCGGTTCGGCCTCCTGCATCTCCCAATAATCGGACCATCAAAGTTCAATGGTTTCATCCTCCATTAAGCTCCGCCGCCAGATACGCCATCGGGTTTTTCCTCGGATATTTCCAGCAGGCAGCTTTGAATCAGGGCTGCTAGCCTGAGGGATTCTCCCCCGGGTGCATGCAAGAGATCATCGGCAATTGATGGAAGCGGTGGTAGATCGGGTTATGAGACAAAGTCGGGAGGTAAATGGAGTTTTTTGATAGTTTTATGTGGACAGTATTTGTCTGTTCCATTCGCTAGATTGAACCAAAGTTCAATATCGACCAAACAAGATCAAGGATAGGATTCATGCCAGTAGCGCTACTTAATGGTTGACAGCAGACCCTGTTGGGAAATCGCTCCGCTGCGGTGAAACGGGTTATCCAACTCAAGGGTGAAATTACGTCACTTAGCCCCATCGGAAGCCCTTATAGTTTTTTCGGCAGCTCGTAGAACAAGTGGGTATCCTGACCCATCTGACAGATCGTTGGTGGAATCATAAGGAACAGATCTTGAGGGTTGAACCTTTACAACCCTACGCCGGTCGCGTTTCCTCTTTGATCTTTGATTTTCGAAACGTTAGCCATCCGCTCGGCTAACGGCCGTGCAAGTTTAGCTCCCGTGATTGGACTTGCCTGCATGTTCTCAAGGGCGGTTTACAGATCTTGTTATCGGTAAAAGCCTTAAGGAGGTATGTCATGCGTTCGAGTCATCACTTCATTTCAAGCGCCTTGTTTTCCGCCGCTCTTCTTCTCCCACTGTCTGCAATGGCGCAGCAGTGGATCGTCAATTGCGCAGCCAGCCACCTGTGTCTGGATGCGACGAAAGCTGAGTCTGGAGGGGCGGTTCAGGTATCTAATTGCAGCGCCAAGAGCCCCGAGCTGAAAGGTCAACAATGGGATGCAGATAAGCCAGAATCAGGGATGATCCAAAATAGGTGGAACGAAAAGAATCTGGACATCTATATCAAAACTCCGTCCATGCCTAATGAGATCCAGACGATTACGCCCAATCCGACATTGGAAGCCCAGCATTGGATTTTCAAACGGGATGGCAGCGGCGACAAACTCATTAAAAACAAATACCACCCGTCGGGGCCGGAGTTATGTCTGGATGCAGGGGCGAATACTCCCCTATCAGTCGTCAAGCCATTGCCTTGTGTTCCCGGAAAAGTGGAGCAACAGTGGAAATGGGTTAACGTGGGAGATACCCGCAGTGGCTGTCCCTAGTAGAGGCCCTAGGCATTAACTCGATGTTTGAATAATGGGGGATAGGTCTTTACTTTTGCATGCTTTTCCAGTCATCAGAAAAAGACAAGACTTATCCCCTCCATACGGTGGCGCTCAATGCGGCATTCTTTCTAATAGATCGCATAAGCTTCTCATAACCCAATCATCCCGACTCCTAATCCCAGCCACGCCGGTTCGCTTCTAGATCATCGTTATGGACCATAGGCGAACTAAATTTACCGTATGAACATATCGATATCGGCGGTAACGTTGGCGGTCTCGATCAAGCTGATTTTCTGGCCATGAATCCACATGGGCGTATCCCTGTGCTGGTAGATGGGGGCTTTACGACTTGGGAATCGAATAGCATTGTTCGCTATCTGTGTGCTACATACAGTCAAAATCATTTATGGGCTGAATTACCGACTCGGCGATCACTAGCAGAGCGCTGGATGGACTGGGAATTGGCGACATTTCAGCCTGACTTCCTAGATTTGTTCTGGGGTTTTTACAGGACGCCAGAAGCGTTACGAAATGATCAAAATATTCAACATTCGTCTGAGCGTTGGACGCGCACTTAATATCGCTATTTTAATATGGGCATTCAAACTCCTGAAATTCCAAATGTCCGAAGATGGTCGATGAGTTAACTAAACGCAAAGCTTACCGCGAAAATATCATGGCCCCATTTGACGAGCTTTATGGCCGACAAGCGTTCTAATCAAAAGAGAATAATGAAATCTCAAGACTCAATCGTTGGCCTAACACTGCGCTCAAGGCGACGCTCCGCTTCGCTACGCGCCCCTTAGCTCCACGTTAGCCGTTAAAGATTGCTCCCATGGCGGGATCGTGTTAGATTCATGCCATGAGAGTCATAGCCAAACGAGCATTGCGTGAATTTTGGAGTCTTCACCCCGATTCAGAAGGGCCACTACAGGCGTGGCACACTGAAGCAATCAAAGCCACATGGGCTACTCCACAGCAGATCAAGGAGCAATTCGGTTCCGCCAGCATCCTCAGAGCGGGGCGTGTGGTGTTCAATATCGGGGGTAATAAATACCGTCTGGTAGTTGCAATGGACTACAACCGTCAGGCTTGCTACATCAAGTTCATTGGCACTCACCAGCAATACGACGCAATTGATGCGGAGGCTGTGTAATGGATATCCAACCGATCAAAACAGAAGCAAATTACGATGCCGCGTTACTTGAAATTGATGCACTTTGGGGTGCGGTAGAGGGTACTGCCGACGGCGACCGTCTGGATATTTTGCTCACTCTGGTAGAGAGCTACGAAGCGAAGCATCACCCTATACCACCGCCAGATCCGATTGAGGCTATCAAGTTCCGAATGGAGCAAATGAACCTTACCCGCAAAGACCTTGAGCCCATCATCGGGTCACGAGCACGGGTATCAGAGGTCATTAACCGTCGCCGTTCGCTTTCACTACCCATGATTCGCAAGTTGCATTCCACCTTGCACATTCCGCTTGAAAGTCTTATCGGCAGTGTGTAAAAACACGGCTAACTAGCCGCTACACCGGACCCGCGCCAAACGGCGGTGCTCTTGTCCTCGGCCTCATCGTGCGCGGGCCGGTGAACTATAACGTTGAACTAAACCGCTAACGCGGTGGCTTGGCGCCCGATCGGCTGCTGCGTTTTCTTTGGCCTGATGGGTGAATGGACGCCTGAGTGACTATCTTGAATCAGGGGAATACCCCCCTTTTCGAGGAAAACGCCATGTCACCCTTACGTCAACAAATGCACGACGCCATGCTCGACTTGCTCGCCGCCTTGCCGAAGCCACATTGACTTCGGCGGAGCGTGGCCGATGCCCGCCTCTTTGGCGCAGGTCTTCGAGACCTTTGGCGAGGAATATCTCGACACCCATGGCGTCAGTGGTCCACAGGCGAAGGTCATGCGCGCGGTGCTCGACTGCCGCACGCCTGCCTTGGGCGGTCAGGTGCTGGAATGCGACGCCTGCGGCCATCGCGAGTACATCTTCCATTCCTGCCGCAACCGCCATTGCCCTACCTGCCAGACGCGCGCAAAGAACGAGTGGGTCCGGCGACGCATCGCCGACCTGTTGCCGGTTCCTTATGCGCATCGGGTCTTTACCCTGCCGCATGACTTGAACGGCTTGGCGGCGTTTCACGACCGCTGGACGTATGACACGCTGATGAGCTGCGTCGCCGAAACGCTCAATGACCCTTCGACAGAGCTCAGGACAGGATTCGCCGCCAATCCCCGCTGGCTCGGCGCGGAACCGGCGTTCACGCTGGTTTTGCACACCTGGACGCAGGACTTGCGGCGCCATCTTCATGTTCATGTCCTAATCGCGTGCGGCGGCCTGGACGCGGATGGCGGCTGGGTCGAGCCGAAACGCCACCCGCGCTTTCTGTTTCCGGTCCATGCCTTGTCGCGGGTGTTCCGGGCCAAGTTCCTCGATGCCCTGGACGCCGCACGCCGCCGGCAATTGCTGAAGCACGATTGGGTCGTCTATGCCAAGATCCCGCTGGGTGGTCCCGCCGAAGTGCTGGGGTATCTATCCCGTTACACCCACCGCACGGCGGTTTCCAACGAACGCATCATCGCGATCCAAGGCGATGACGTGCTGTTGCGGGTGCGCGCCGATGAATCCGGCGGCAAGCGTGTCATCCGCATTCCCGGTCCCGTGTTCATCGAACGCTTCCTGCAGCCTGTGCTGCCGCCAGGGTTCAAGCGCATTCGCCATTACGGCCTGTTGTCCCTTCGACAGGCTCAGGACAGGCTCCAGCCCACAAACGCGACCGCCTCGAAGCCGCCGAGGACTTCATGCGTCGGGTGGTACACATCGAACTTTCGCAATGTCCCTGGTGTGGTCATGGCGCCTTGCAAGCGGTGGCGGTCTTGTTACCGTCTCGCGCCGCCGCGATCCGTCCGCACCCCGCACTGAACCCGCCCTGTCGAGGCCCGCCGCAATGAGCCGTGTCGATATCCCTGTTTTTTCAAAAAGGGCGTTCGAGCGCTAGGAGCGCCGTTGGGTCCAGCACCGCTAGCCGGTAGCAAACCTCCGTTCCATCTCGATGGACATGCGCTTTTTCAAAGCATGCCAAACCTTCGACGAAACCCTATCGTTCCATTCAACGCTCATCAGACGAAACCCGTTTCCAAACCGTTTCCAAACCTTGACACCGTTCAACAGGCGGGCGTATAAAAACCCCTATCAACCGCCGTGCCAGCGGTTCCGTTCAACCAGGTTTATCCGCCGCGATGGATGGCCGCCTTCGATTCAATTTTGTAGCGCGGCGGATAAACGCTATTCGTTAGGCCGCGGAGGGTGCAGATGAGACCTGATGAACGAGCAATCCGCGAGGTGCACTCGACCTGGATTGATGCCGTCAACGCAGGCGATCTTGTCTGCTTGCTCAGCTTGATGGCGGACGATGTCGTGTTTCTCAATCCGGGCCAAGCGCCGTTTGGCCGGGATGGATTTTCCCCCGGCTTCTCGTCCGCCCACCAAGAGGCTCTGATCAATTGCATCAGCGAATTGGAAGACGTCGCGGTCGTTGGCGAAGTCGCCTACACGCTGAGTCGGGACTCGTTATCGGTGACCCCGCGTGCCGGCGGAGAAGCGATGCAGCTCGCCGGTCATCGGATCACGGTATACCGCAAACAACCCGACGGCCGCTGGCTCCTGGCCCGCGATGCTCACACGTTGTCCCCGGTGACGAAGCTGAGGTCGTGAGATGCGAAACGAGCCGAACCAGCCGTTGCACCTGACCGCGGCGGCATTTCGGGTTTTCGCGGTTCAAAGTTTCACTAGCCGCCGCGGTCGGTGAACGGTGTCGTTAGGTCGCTTGGAGACATTGTGCCAATAGTAGGTTTCGAACATATTCAGCTTGCGATGCCACCCGGTGAGGAGAACGCCGCTCGTGTGTTCTATTCGGGAGTTCTAGGCATACCTGAAATACCTAAGCCGCGGAACTTAGCTAAACGAGGTGGGGCTTGGTTCGAAAGTGGCTCGGTGAAAATCCATTTGGGAGTCGAGAAGGAATTTTGCCCAGCACGCAAGGCTCATCCGGCGTTGCTGGTCGAAAATTTGGCGGGGCTCATTGAGAAGGTAAGGTCTCACAACATCGACGTGATTGATGGCGAGCCGCTTGAAGGCTATTGTCGCGTGTATGTGTCAGATCCTTTTGGCAACCGAATCGAGCTAATGGAGCCTTATTCAAGTAGTTAAGTTATCGCAGGCACCTAACACATCGCGTAAAGGGACGCTCCGCTGCGCGCCCCTTAGCTTTACGTTAGTGCTTCATTAACTCTTTATTGTCCTCGTATCTATATTAGAGTTGTTCCCGGCGTGCAGCCCTTGAAAATCAAGCCTTCTCGGCTTCTTTGAGCTTCAAAGGAGCAAAAAACGCTTGCGAATACTGTCAAAATTTCGTTATCAGTTTGATTTATATAAAGCTAACAGCGGGAACAACTCTATTGGTGCAACTTCAATGAGAACGATCAAATTCACGTCTTGGCAAGATGGCGACTTCTATATAGGATTTCTAAACGACTACCCTGACTATTTAACCCAAGGCATGAGCAAACAAGAGCTTGCCGACAACCTTAAATCTTTGCTGGTTGACCTTGAATCAGACCAAATACCGTATGTTCGCAAAGTCGAAGAATTGCTGGTTGCCCCTGAATGAAAAGGCGGGATTTGATAAAAATACTTGAGCAAATGGGCTGCGTTTTGGTTCGTAATGGCGGGCGGCACGACTGGTATACAAATCAGACGACCAAGCAATCTCAGCCTGTGCCACGTCACAGTGAAATTAATGAAAATCTTGCAAGGTCTATAATCAAAAAATTGAGCGATGCCTAACCATCCGATGCGCCGCTTGAGTTCGTCGATTTCTGACCTGCCGCCGTAGACCGCCGTTGTCAGCGCCCCAAGTTGCTGGCCCATCGCCGCCAGTTGTACGTTGGTTGATGCCGCCTCACGTTTCAGTTCGGCGATATCCGCAGGAATCGCACGTAATTGCTCCAGTACCAAGCTTTCAATGTCAGCAGTCATGGATGTGCTTCACTCATTATATTGGTGAAATGCCATATGAACGATAAATTCATGTCCCGGCTGGTTGGAACGGACGGTTAGGCCAATCCGATTTTCGTTGGGTTGCGATAGGGCCACAACCTAAACTACGTCGCTTTTGATCTAAGGAGGCGCACCAATCGAGCCAAGATCGGAA
>JAQTSI010000275.1 GCA_028711365.1 Methylococcaceae bacterium | reverse complement strand
CGAGGTTTGACAGTGGACGGCGAAATGATCAACGGTTAAGCTGTTTCCCCACGCCAAGGCCCTCATAGCCAGGAGGAAAACATGCAAACCACTGCTCGTGAAATGTTCCCACCGAGTCGGGCGACGAGATTACGGGAGGCATGAATCATGGCCCTGCAATCCCTGGACATTCAACGCCGTTCCGCCACCACGACGCCTAGCCCGGGCCAGCGGCAGTCGGTGGAAGTGGCCAAGCTCATCGATGTCAGCAAGTGTATCGGTTGCAAAGCCTGTCAAGCCGCCTGCCAGGAATGGAACGATTTGCGCGAGGAGGTCGGCATCAACGAAGGTTCCTACCAGAATCCCCACGATCTCACCGCCAATAGTTGGACCTTGATGCGCTTCGCCGAGACCGAGGCCAACGGTACCCTGGAATGGCTGATCCGCAAGGATGGCTGCATGCACTGTGCCGATCCCGGTTGCCTCAAGGCTTGCCCCTCTCCCGGCGCCATCATCCAGTACCGCAACGGCATCGTCGATTTCCACGAGGAAAACTGCATCGGCTGCGGCTATTGCATCGCCGGTTGCCCGTTCGACATCCCGCGTCTGTCGAAGGAAGACAACAAGGTCTACAAATGCACCCTATGCTCGGATCGGGTTTCGGTGGGATTGGAGCCGGCCTGCATCAAGTCCTGCCCGACCCAGGCCTTGGTGTTCGGCAGCAAGGAAGACATGAAAGAACACGCCGCCGGGCGCATCGCCGATCTCAAGGAAAGGGGCTTTAAGAACGCCGGCCTGTACGATCCAGCGGGAGTGGGCGGCACCCATGTCATGTATGTGCTGCATCATGTGGACAAGCCGGAGCTCTACAACGATCTTCCGAAAGATCCGCAGATCAGCCCTATGGTTTCCTTTTGGAAAGGCATCGCCAAACCCTTCGCCACCGCCGGACTATTGTTCACCGCCCTGGCCGGGTTTTTCCATTACGTCACCGTCGGGCCCAACGAAACCGAAGATGAGGAGCGGCCATCATGAGCGGACCCGATACCAAGCACATCCAGCGCTACGACCCGCTGGAGCGAGCGAATCACTGGGTGACGGCGATCACCTTCATATTGCTGGCGTTCTCCGGGCTGGCGTTGTTCCACCCGTCCCTGTTCTGGTTCAGCCAATTCTTTGGCGGTGGAACCTGGACCCGCATCCTCCACCCCTTCCTCGGTCTGGCGATGTTCTTGTCATTCTCGGCTCTGGCGCTTAGGTTCTGGCATCACAACCGGATCACCCGCGACGATATCCAGTGGTTGCTGAAAATCGGGGACGTGGTGCGCAATCGGGAAGACCGCTTGCCCGAAGTAGGCCGCTATAACGCCGGCCAGAAACTGCTGTTCTGGACCATGATCGCCACCATCCCCACCTTGCTGGTCACCGGCATCATCATCTGGCGTCCCTGGTTCGCTCCCTATTTTGCCATCGACGCCATCCGTCTGGCGGCACTCCTGCATGCCTTCTGCGCTTTCGTCATCATCCTGGGAATCATCGTCCACATCTACGCCGCGCTGTGGATCAAAGGCACCGTGGGCGCGATGATGCGCGGCACGGTGACCCGAGCCTGGGCGGCCAAGCATCATCCGGGATGGTACAAGAAACGATTGCGAGAGGAGGAAGTTAACCCGGACCCATCCGGGCTAACGGAGCCGCAGGCTTTTCATGGGCGATCAAATCATCAGCAAGACTAATATCACCGAGAAAAAGCCCGTGAGCAGCAGGGTGGCAAAGCCTTCCTGCCCGGTCTCCCCCTCTTTGTCCGAATAACTCATCCAGTTGATCACCTGATCCATGAGCTTCATCACCGACACCTCTTTTGTTGTTGAGAAACTTGTTAACACCATCAAGCAAGTAAGATACCACAAGCAATAGAAATAAAAACAATCGATTACCTATCGATCCCATGTAAGAAACCAGACTGTGTGGTTGTGGTTGGTGTAAATCCACCAAGCTGTGCAGACATCTTTTGGCAATCGGAGACACAATGAGTGAATTTTACGGTACGCAACATCGCATGATGCAGGATCTGTTCGACACGAGAAGCATGGCCGATAGGGTGAGCGAACTGATCGTGACCTCGGAAATCGCCGATCAACACAAGCATTTCATTGAAACCCGCGACCTGTTCTTCCTCACCACCATCGATCATCGCGGTTATCCCACCTGCTCCTACAAAGGGGGCAGCACCGGGTTTGTGCGGGTGCTGGATGGCAAGACCCTGGCATTTCCCAGTTATGACGGCAACGGCATGTTTCTGTCCGTGGGCAACATTTCCGCCAATGACAAAATCGGCATGCTGTTCATCGATTTCGAGACCCCGCACCGTCTGCGTTTGCATGGGGAAGCGACGGTCAGCCATGACGATTCCTTGCTAGCGGAGTTTCATGGCGCCGAATTAGTCGTGCGAGTGTGCGTCAGCGAGCTGTTCGTCAATTGCCCTCGCTACATCCACCGCTATCAGCGTCTTTCCACCTCCCGGTATGTCCCGCAAGCCGGGCACCCCACGCCTGCGCCGCAATGGAAGCGCATCGACGCGGTTCAGGATGCGCTGCCCGAGCGCGACAGAAGCATCGCCGAGTCGCTAGGAGGCATGATCAGCGCAGAAGAATATGGCGCGATGCTGAGGAAAGGCGAGGCATGAGTCTTCGTCTTCGAGAAGGATGGGTAATCGGATCGGGGAGACTCGGAGGTCGTCACTCTCCCTTATCAGCAAGGGTATCTACACAAGTCCCCTCCCCCTGGCAGGGGGAGGGTTGAACGCCGACGATACGGCGGCGCTTCTGGGTTCAGCGAGTCTCTACCCCCATCCCACCCTTCCCCCTGCAGGGGGAAGGAGTTGAATTTCTTGCACTTTCAGATTTGTGTAGATACTCATGCTTATCAGGGGGCACTCCCTTGATGAGATGGAAGCTGGCAGACGGGGAGATGACCTTTGAAATCGTCTTAAACCTGAGTCAGCAGGGCTTGCAGCAGTTTGGCGCAATCAGCCATTCCCTTGGCCAGGTTTTGTTCGATTTCGGCCATGGTGATTTCCCTTTCGCTTTTGCCGGCTGCCCAGTTGGCCACCACGGCGCAGCAGGCGTAGTCGATTTCAAGTTCCCTGGCCAGGGCGGCTTCGGGCATTGCGGTCATGCCCACCAGGTCGCAACCGTCGCGCTCCAGGCGGGTGATTTCCGCCGGGGTTTCTAGGCGCGGGCCCTGGGTGCAGCCGTAGACGCCGCCGTCGATCACCCGCAGCCCGGCGCGGAAGCCGGCATCCAGCAGTTGTTCCCGCAAACTCGGGGTATAGGGATGGGTGAAGTCGATGTGGGTGACATGGTCCAGGCCGTCCTCGAAGAAGGTGCCGGCGCGGCCATGGGTGTAGTCGATGATCTGACTGGGGATGGCCAGCTTCGCCGGTCCCATGTCGGCGCGGATGCCGCCCACGGCGGCGGCGGCGATGATGCGGCTCACACCGGCGTCTTTCAGCGCCTGGATATTGGCGCGATAGTTGATGCGGTGGGGAGGGATGCTGTGGTTCTCGCCATGGCGGGCGAGGAAGACGATCTCGGCCCCGTAGAGTCTGCCGCGGATCAGGTCCGAAGAGGGCTCGCCCCAAATCGTGCTCACTTTCTCCCGAGCTAGAATCTGGAATTCGGGTAGCCGGGTCAGGCCGGTGCCGCCGATGATGGCTGTTTGGGTCATGTCGTCATTCTCCTGATCTCAATCGCCCTTGCAGGCAAAGATTCCCGGCGCATTGCGCAGGTAGTTCTTGTAGTCCATGCCATAGCCGAACAGATAGCGGTTTTCCGCTTCCAGCCCCACGAAGTCGGCGCGGCAGGGGCGTTTTCGGCCGATCTGCTTGTCCACCAGCACGGCGGCGTAGACCGCTTCGGCGCCCTGTTCCTGGCACCAGGCGATGACCGCCGCCAGGGTGACGCCTTCGTCGAGGACGTCGTCGGCGATGAGCACGGTTCTTCCCGGCAGTGGCAGGCGGGGTTTGAGCAGCCAGTGGACTTCGCCGCCGCTGGTTTCACCGCGGTAACGGCTGGCGCAGATGGAGTCGATTTCCAGCGGGAAATGCAACCGGGTCAACAGCTTGCCGGCGAAGATGATGCCGCCATTGAGCACCGTGAGCACGATGGGGTTGGTTTCGCCCAGGCGGGCGGTGATTTCTGCCGCCACCCGGTCGATGGTGGCCTCTACCTCGGCTTCGGAATAGAGCCGGTCGGCCTCGCGTTCGACCTTTCTGATTTCATCCAGTTTGTTCATGCGGCGACCTGTTCGTTGAGGCGATTGAGGGTTTCGGCAGCTTCGCGCCATTGCGCGCTTTTCAGCAGGGCGGAGCGGTCTGTGGGAAAACGTCCGCGCATGGCGGTCAGACGCGCTTGCCGGGCTTTCCAATTCAGCTTTTCCAGCGCTTCCAACACCCAGCCCGTCGCATCCGGTTGGTTGCAGACCAGTACCATGTCGCAGCCGGCTTCGATGGCGAGATGGGCGCGCTCATCATAGCCGCCGGCGAAAGCCGCCCCTTCCATGGAGAGATCATCGCTGAACACCGCGCCGTTGAATCCCAATTCGCCGCGCAGCACGTCCTCGATCCAGCGGCGGGAGAAACCGGCGGGTTTGTCGTCCATCGCCCGATAAACCACATGGGCGGGCATGACGCCTTCCAGGTTTTCCGCGATCAAGGTCTTGAAGGACAAAAGATCCTTGCCGGCGATCTCGGCATAGGAACGGGGATCTTCCGGCAGGGTGAGGTGGGAGTCCAAAGCCACCGCACCGTGCCCTGGGAAATGTTTGCCCACCGCCGCCATGCCGGCCCGCCTCATGCCTTGCGCGAAGGCCAAAGCGTATGCGCCGACCTGGACGGGATCGCGGGAGAAGGAACGGTCGCCGATGATTTCGCTGATGCCGCAATCCACGTCCAATACCGGGGCGAAGCTGAAATCCACGCCCACCGAGCGCAGTTCGGCGGCCATGAGCCAGCCTGCGATTTCCAAGGTGGGCAGCAATTCGCCCTGAGCCAGGCATTGCGCGTAACGGGCCGCCGGGGGCAGGCGGGTGAAACCGGGGCGGAAGCGTTGCACCCTGCCGCCTTCGTGGTCGACCGAAATCAAAAGGGCAGGGCGCAGGGCGCGGAGGGAAGCGATCAGGCCGGTGATCTGTTCGGGAGCTTCGTAATTGCGGGTGAACAGGATGACTCCGCCGGTAGCCGGGTGCAGCAGTAGCTCTTTTTCTTCGCCGTTCAGGGTGTGGCCGCGCAGGTCGAACATCACGGGGCCGAGTAGGGATATGGATGCCATGTTGGGTATCATATTGGGGAATCAGCGCCCATTTTAATCTATAATCGCGCCGCTACGATTCACTCAAGCAGGAGATCGCGATGCCATATCTGAAAATACAGCTCAACCGCTCGTTGGAGGCGGAAAAGAGCCAGCCGTTTCTCGCCTTGGTTTCCCAGCAAACGGCCAAGGAGTTGGGTAAACCGGAGAGCTACGTGATGGCCGAATTGACCACCAACCCCGCCATGCTGTTCGCCGGAACGGATGAACCCGCCGCTTATGTCGAACTGAAGAGCATCGGTTTGCCCTCGGTGCAGCACAAAGCCCTGTCGCAGCTATTGTGCTCGTTGCTGGAACAGGAGCTGGGCGTGCCCCCGGGGCGCATCTATATCGAATTCACCGATGTGAAAGGAGCCTGCTGGGGCTGGAACGGCTCCACATTTTAAGAACCTGCTGGCCGGAACTAGATGTTGGCCAGGTTGGGAGATCGGGGCTTCATCCCATTCAGGGAGCGTTCTATCGCCCCTCATCTGGGCATATAAACGAAAAAAGCCCGCATGATGCGGGCTTCAGGACTTCGTTGGATTGCGCTGGATGCTGATGTGGAGGCTGAGGTCGGAATCGAACCGGCGTACACGGCTTTGCAGGCCGCTGCATGACCATTCTGCCACTCAGCCAAATCGATAAAGCAAAAAGCCGCGTTGGCGCGGCTTTACTAGAATCTGGAGCGGGAAACGAGACTCGAACTCGCGACCCCAACCTTGGCAAGGTTGTGCTCTACCAACTGAGCTATTCCCGCTTGCTTTCAATGAGAGCCATTATACAGGCTCAGATTTTCTCGTCAAGCTGTTTGTCATGATTCGTTAATGCGGGCAGGGCCGCCTTGATGTAAATGAACATGGACCACAGGGTCAGCACGGCGGAAACCACCAGCAACAACTGGCCCAGATCTTTCAGGGTTTGCTTCCAGACATCCATGGCAAGCAGCAGGATTTCGATGGCCATCATCTGAAACGTGGTTTTCCATTTGCCCAACCAGGAAACCTCCACACTCTTGCGTTGACCGATTTCCGCCATCCATTCCCGCAGCGAGGCGATGGTGATTTCGC